>CAMURW010000019.1 GCA_947097635.1 uncultured Bacteroidales bacterium | reverse complement strand
CCTCGCCGTGGTCGTAACTGCTGTCGAATTTGGTGCCGTCGATCAACGTGCCAATGTAGTTAACCTTCACCTTGTCGGTGGCTTTGGGGCGTTTGCCGTTGCCCTTGTGCACGATGCGATATTGCAGTCCGCTCTTGGTGGTGTATACGGCCTTGCTTTCAGCGTTCTTGGCCAGGAAGTCTTTGCCGACGGCAATATTATCCTTAGCTTTGCTCATGGCTTCTTGCTGCTGCACGTGCTGACGTTTTTCGAACTGCTGCTGAAAGCGTTGCAGCAGGCTGCGCAGTGTCTGCTCGTTCCAGGTGTTTTGGCCATGCTGACAGTCTTTTAGCGACTGTATCACGGCTTCCATGTTGATGCCAAGCTGTTGGCGCATCCAGCTGTCGTGCAGGTCGCGTCCTATAGCGTAAGAGGCAGAGTCGTTGAAAGTGAGGATAGAGGTGCGCTGGTTGGCGATGTTTTTCTGATTAGCCACCTCTTGTTGCAAGCGCGTGATATCGGCCTGAAGGGAGTCTGCACGTGTCGCGCTGCGTTTCAGCTGTTCGTAGTAGGCCTTGTCCATGGTCACTTTGCCCTTTTTCTCTTTTACCACCCAGCTCTGCGCCGTGGTAGAGGAGATGCCCAAGGCGAGCAGGCATACTATAATGACAAATTTTTTCATAACTATATAGGGATGATTTGTAGTGCAAATAAATAAGGTTGGAAAGTTCGCAACAATTCTCACACTTACGCTCCTTGACGGGTATGCTAAGGCACGTGTAATTTGTTATCGTTGCCCGACTTTCCAACCGCTATTTCCGTACGCTCTTAGGCGTACTCTTTGGGAGTGGTGCCGTCCATTATCTCCTTGCCGCAGATGGCTAGTGCTAGCATCTCGTTTTCGCCCTTGTACACCTTCACGGGGGCTATCCAATTCACCTTTTCGGTGATTTGTGTCATCCAGGGCTTGCTGTACGCTATGCCACCAGTGAGCAGTATGGCATCCACTTTGCCGTTCACCACGGCGGCGAGACGGCTGATTTCCAAACTCACCTGATAGCAGAAAGCGTCCACTAGCAGCTTGCATTTTGCGTCACCGGTCAGTGCTCTCTTTTCCACTTCGTAGGCATCGTTGGTGTGCAGGTAGGCCACAAAGCCGCCTTCGGCAGTGATCATCTTCTTGATGTCGGTCTCGGTATATTTTCCGCTGAAGCACACCTCCACCAGCTTGCTGCTGTTGATGCTGCCGCAGCGGGTGGGGGTCATGGCACCTAGCCCGCATAGTGCGCGGTTCACTTCCACGCAGCGCCCGTGCTCGTGGATGCCGCAGCTTACGCCGCCGCCCATGTGGCAGATAATGAGGTTTAGGTCCTCGTATTTCTTGCCTAACTCACGGGCATACAGCTTGGCGGTCATCTTCTGGTTCAGGCAGTGCCATATCACGCCTTCGTGACTGGAATCCAGGTCGAATACGGGATGCCCACTCAGCTTGGCGTAGTCCGGACGTTCGTCCACGATGCCGGGGTCGGCGATGTAGGCGCAGGGCAGCCCCAGATCCTTGGCAATGCTGTCGCCGATCAGGGCACCGAGGTTGCAGGCGTGCTTGCCCTGTACACCCTCGATGCACTCCTTCTTCATAAGGTCGTTCACTCGGTATGTGCCGCTCTCGCAGGGACGTGTGAGACCGCCACGTCCCATCACTATGGCTATCTCGTCGCTGCCGATGCTATGCTGCTTCAGCATCTCCATTATGGCTCCTTTGCGGAACTCGAACTGGTCTGCCACTTCTTTGAATTTCTTGATGTCATCGATGGGGTGGCTCAGGTTCTCGGTAAAAACTTCGTTTTCGCCTTCATAGACGGCAACCTTGGTGGATGTAGCGCCGGGGTTTACCACCAGCGTGTACTTTTTCTTGTCCATTGTGTATGTTATGTACTAATGATATTTTATTGATTCTTATATAATAATGAACTATGTGAAGGGGATAGCAGACGCAATAATTCAAGGTGCAAAATTACTATTTTTATTTTATATACAAGCGTGAAAGAAAAAAATAACATTTTTTTCTTGTTAATAAGTCACTATGATAGCCCATAATAAGTCCTATTTCTTTACTTCTAAACAGTGAAGGATTTATAATATCGCAAATTGATAATAGATTCCCGGGTTAGGTGCAACGGGCCAATTCAATAAACATCCCATAAACTTTGCGATTAGGACACTATGCGGACGATCATTCAAGCCATCTTTCCCCTACGTTTGAAGCCATGTACCACTCAGTAACACAGCCCATGTGGGTCTTCAAAATAAAAAACCTCGTGTATTCTTTATATCGAATACGCGAGGTTCTGAAAGTTAATAGAGGAATAAAGCTGGTTGAGAGCGGTGGGCTGACACCAGCCAGTGTGATGTGTGTTGAAGATTATTTCTTGGCATCAGCGCCTTTGGCGGCATTGTAGAAAATCTTAAAAGCACCGCTTTCGCGCAGCTGCTGTTTGATGTCGCTGATCATACCCATTCGCACGTTTTTGTCCGCCTTGATGGCAGTGGTGATGTTGGGACGGTCGGCTTCCTGACGATCGGCGCGCTCCAGTTCCACGAACTGGGGTATGTCGCTAACGTCGGCAATCTGGTCGTTGAGCTGGATGACAGGTTCCTTGCCATACTTGTTCTCCCATTGTGGCATGGGAGCGCCTACGTTGATGTAACTGACAAGGTTCTTCTTCTCCAGTTTGCTGACTTCTGAGCCTTGCGGTACGGAAATCTTGACGAAGAGTGAACTCTCACGCATGGTGGTAATCACCATGAAGAAGAATAGGAGCATAAAAACAATGTCGCTCATGGAGCCCATGTTGAGACCTGGGGTCTCTTTAGCTTTTTTACCAGTAAAACGTGCCATTATTTTTCTCCTCCAATCTTTGTGGGTTCAGCCTCGGATATAGCCACGGGGATGGCTTTGTCCACAGCTTCGCGTTGAGATTCAGTAATATTATCGTAATGTTTGCCGAAGTGAGAAGTGGCGAGTTCGTCGCGCATCTCAGCGATAGCAGCAGCCAGTTCGTTCTGGACTTTGATGTACATATCGTATGAGGTGCCTCTATCGTTTTGCAGCGAAATGACGCCTTTGCTAACGGGATAGTTGCCCAGGAGAGGGATGTCCGTTGGGTCTTTCTCGGGTAGTGTGGGGAGGTCGTTGGGGTTGCCCAAGAACTCCTTTGCACGGTCGCGAAGGGCGTTAAGGTCGCCCACCTGGCCATTGAAGAGCAGGCGATCCTTGCTGTTTATTTTAACGATAAAGATGTTGCGCTCGTGAACTTCTGGTACTTCGGTGTCCGGCGGCAGCGGAGGCGGCAGTCGGCGTGCAATACCCGTATCTGTGTTGATGCTACTCACCATCAGAAAGAAGCAGAGCAGCAAGAATGAGATATCGGCCATTGAACTTGTGTTAAGTCCAGGAGTTTTTCTTGCCATAGTTTATTTCTTTTTAAACATCTTGTTGAGCTCGGTGTAAACGATGGTTAGGATAGCCACGACCACCATGATGTATACCATGAAGCAGGCAGCACCGATCCACTTGGAGGCACCAACAGTCAAATTGTTTTTATCCAACATCGCTTGGCTAACGTCGGTGCCCTTGGCGAAGATAAAGGATATTATGACCACCAGAATCATGAGGCCCACGGAAAAGAGGGAACGTCTGGCTTTCTTGGGATCGTCCTTGAAATTGGAAATAAACTGGCGGAAGACGAAGAAAAGGATACTGACGATAGCTACCAGCATGATGACAATCAAGAGATAGTAGGCGATGTCGTACAGGCTCGACAGGGGGTTGCCCGCTTCGGTCATACCTTCCAGTACATGATCCGATTCCGATCCAGTAGCATGGAAGATGGCAAAGATGCCACCCAGTACTGCCAGACCCAGGAAGATCCACTGAATAAGTTTTCTTGTTTTTTCTTTCATGTTAAAATAATAGTTATAAAGTTATTTACTATGTAATAAAGTTTTAGTCGGCGTGGATGCTGCCGTTATGGTGTTGAAAAGTGCATTGGCAGCATGACAGACGTTGCTTTATACTATTATTTCTTGTTCTTTACAAGGATATCCATGAAAGTGATGGAACCGTCTTCCATCTGTGCCACGAGGCTTTCGATCTTGGTAAGGATGTAATTGTAGAAAATCTGAAGGATAATAGCCACAATCAGACCGAAGATGGTCGTCAACAGAGCCACTTTCATACCGCCAGCCACAACGGTGGGGCTGATATCGCCGGCTACCTCGATAGCGTCGAAGGCCTGTACCATACCTACCACAGTGCCGAGGAATCCAAATGAGGGTGCGAGAGCTATAAACAGAGCAATCCAGGTGAGATTGTTCTCGAGACGGGCCATCTGCACTCCACCGTAACTGGTGACAGCTTTCTCTACGTTGTCAAGCCCCTGTTCGATACGGTCAAGTCCCTGGTAGAAGATGCTGGCAACGGGACCACGGGTGTCGCGGCACAGATCTTTGGCACCATTGTAGTCACCTTTCTTCACATTGTCTTCGATGCCCTGCAGAAGTTTGTTGACGTTGGTGGTGGCCATGTTGAGATAGAGGATGCGTTCGATTACGAGGGCCATACCGAGGATGAGGCAGAGGAGCACGGGGGTCATCCAGCCGGCACCGCCTTGAATGTACTTCTCTTTCAGTGTCTGGTGGAAGGTCTTGGTTTCGGCGGCGGGAGCAGCCTCTTGGGCAACTTCAGGAGCTTCGGCGAGGGCCTCGGTGGCAGCAGCACTGTCGGTACCTTCGGAGGCTACCTGTTCGGTAGCGGCAGGAGCGGCAGCATCCTGTGCCATTACACCATTGAAATTTGTGAATGCCAATAAACCAAATATTGACATCAAAGCAAATACTTTTTTCATTTTGGTCTTAATGTATTAATTTTTAGTTAGTTAATTATTCTTTATGTTTTTAATAATATTTGCAAAGTTAGAAAGATTATTTGACGTGGCACAATTTTTTTGCTGTTTTTTTTTCTTACCATATGGTAAGAAGATAAGCAAATGACTAATAGTCAGTATGCTGTGAGTAATATTTTTTTTAATTATTACGTTTGCCAAGTTTATCGGAAAGGTTTGTTAAGATCTGTTTTCGCTCTGGAGAAATGGAAATTTTGTCCATTTCTGCGTGGGCGCGCTGAAAATATAACATAATCTCTTCATCGACGAGTTTCTTTATGCCGATTTCGTCGTATATGGCGAGCACGGAGCCTACTTTTTGTCTCATGAGATCCTTGTTCTGTGGCTTCTGGCGGAATAGTTGTTGTAGCACGGTGCGCTGCGGCGTGGGTGCCACTTCCAGTGCTTTGAGGAATAGAAATGTCTTCTTGTTGTCACGGATGTCTTGCCCCGTGGGTTTGCCGAAGACGGCACTATCGCCGAAGGCATCCAGTAAGTCGTCCTGCAACTGGAAGGCAAGCCCCAGGTTGATGCCAAAGTTGTAGAGATGCTGCAGGTCGCTCTGCGGTGCTTGAGCATAGAGGGCACCGATTTTGAGGGCACCGGCGATCAGCACGGCGGTCTTGAGGCGTATCATGGACATATATTCTGGGATAGTGACATCGTTGCGGGCCTCGAATTCCATGTCGTATTGCTGACCTTCGCATACCTTGCGTGCCGTTTGCGTAAAGGTGGTGAGGATGTTGTGTAGCTGCGGGTGAGGGTGCTGCAAGAAATATTCCCACGCCATGTTGAACATGGTGTCGCCGCTGAGAATGGCGGTGTTGGCGTTCCATTTGGTGTACACCGTGGGCTTGCCACGTCGTAGGGGCGACTGATCCATGAGGTCGTCGTGTAGCAGCGTGAAGTTGTGGAATGCCTCTATGGCTATGGCGGCGTGGTATACTTCTTGAATGTTGCCGCCGAACATCTCGTGGGCTGCCATCAGCATCACCGGCCTTATGCGTTTGCCGCCGAGGTGCAGGGTGTAGTCGATCGGGGCATAGAGTCCTTGCGGCTGGTGCAGGAAACTCTCGTTCTGGAACAGTTCCTGTGCTTTCGTTATCAGGTTGTCAAGCGTATGCATATTATGTGTTAGTGATTTTTCATTAATTATAATAAAATGTGTGTTGCGAGAAAGAGAGGATGTTAGAATGGGTAATCTATACCGAAGTTGGTGACTATCTGGCTGGGCTTCCAGTAGGCAGGGCGCCATCGGTGGTTATCGACATATCCGGGATCGTAGACGGGTAAGGCGGCGTCGAAGCGCAGCGTGATAATGCTGATGTTGAATCTTAGCCCCACTCCAATGCCGACGGCGAGTCCCTTGAGGAGGTTTTCCGCGCTGATTTCGCCGTTGGGGAATTCCTTGCTGGAATGTAGTAGCCACACGTTGCCCATGTCGACAAAGCCGGCACCTTCTAACCTGCCAAACAGCGGGAAGCGATGCTCCACGTTTGCCACCAGCGCCATGTCGCCAACCCGCTCGAATGGTTGCTCGGCGTTGCTCTGATATAGTCCGGGACCCAGGTAGCGGAGCTGCCAGGCGCGCATGGTGTTGGGGCCGCCACCATAAAAACCCTTCTCGTAGGGCATCGACATGCTGTTGCCGTAGGGGAGGCCTATTCCCAGGATGGTGCGCAGCACCAGTGTCTGCTTCTTGCCTATGTAGAAATAGTGTTTGTATTCGCTGCTCAGCCTCAGGTATTGGCTGAAAGGCACGCCGAAGAGCTGTCGTATGCCTTGGTCGTCTGCCTTTGCGTGCGTGAGCCTAGTGATGCCGTAGAGCAGGTTGCCGGCGCTCTCAGCGGAGAGGTGAAGGTAAGAAAAGTTCTCTCGGGTGTTGAAGCGCTGCGTATTGTAGATGTAGTCGTAGCGCATATTCATGATGAAGTGGTCGCTGTAGAGGTACTTGAGGCGTGTGTCCGTGATGTGTGTGATACGCTGGCGGAATACCTCGGAGATGTCGAAGAACCTTACGAAAGTGAACTCCAGCGGCAGGGCCTGATGGCTGTTGGCGCGGTTTTTGCTCCAGGTGTAGCCGTAGGAGAAGGATGCCATGAGGCGTTCGAAGTAACTGCGATATTGGTAGCTTCCGCCGAAGGCGATGATGGTGTGGGGGCGGACGCTCTGCCACGACCACTCGCCGCTGAAGGGTAGCAGGAACTTGGGGATGTCCAGGCTGGAGTTCAGGCTTGTCTCGAAGGTGTTGAAGATGTCATGGAATTTCAGCCCGCTGTTGTCCTGTCGGAATATCAGTTTGGGGAGTTCCACCAGCAGCGACAACTCGGTTTTGAAGTATTCTGCACCGCCGAAAAGGTTGCGGTTTTGGTAAGATAGCGAGCTTTCCTGTCCGAAGCTGCCGCGTTCCGTAGTTGCGCCGTTGGTGGCGATGGAAGAGACGTTGTTGAGCTCTAGCGAAGCTGTGATGCTGTGGCGTGTGTTGTTCATCAGCCGCACGCGGGCATCCAGCAGTGGCATGGTGTCTCTGCTGATGGAGGAGGGTGTCACCTCAATGTTGATGTATTTGAAGTTGCGCAAGTTGCGCAATGAGTTGTAGGTGCGTGTGAACTGTTGTGGACGGTAGAGCATGCCGTCGTAGAGAAACATATTGTTGCTGATGGTCTGTGGACTGATGGACATCTTGCCTCCGCAGAGAAACATGTAGTCGGTGTGACGGTAGTTGTAGATGTGTGGCACTACCAGCGTGTCGTAGGGTTCTAAGTCGTTGCCACTGTTGGGATAGATGTATATATTGGCGATGTGGTAGCGCTTCAGCGATGTCTCCACAAACTGCTTTTCGCTGTTCAGCACCTTGGGGTCGTTGACGGTGAGCCATACGCTGAGTTCGCGTGCGTCATAAGTAGTGTCAATCTGGTATGTTACCAACTCTTTTGATGCCATATAGTAGCCGCGGTCCAGCAGATATTCCGCCAGGTTTTCTCTTTCTTTTGCCAGCACGTCCTGGTCGTAGTAGTCGCCCTCGTGCAGCAGCGACCGCAATTTCCAGTCGTGCTGCAGCAGCGAGTCTACCTCTTGCGTGGTGGCGAAGAACCTCACTTCGTCTATAGTGTGGCGCTGTTGTGCCGTGATGTGGTAGTTCACCCTGACGTTGCGTGGTTTTATTTGCATGGTGTCGTAGGTGACTGTGCTGCCGAAGCACCCTTTGCTGAACATGAGGTTTTGCAACTGCTGCGTTGTGCGCAGCGTGGCGTTCGCATCGTATATCACGGGAGGGGTGCCTTGTTTGCGCAGCGTGCGTGCAATAAAGTTGTTGCGATCAGGGGAGGCAAGGTTGTATATCCAAAGCGTCAGTCTCATGCCTAGGAAACTGCTGTTGGGTGTTTGCGTGGAGTAGTGCCGGTGGCCACTGAAGACATCTACTACCTCAGGCGGTACGGTGCTGCTATCTGCCATCGTTATATCATAGGTATTGGAATGTAGCAGTTCTTCGCCGGGTTTTAGGTAGCGTGTGGTGCCACATGATGCCAGCAGTACGTAGGCCAGCACAGCACCGAGCGCAAGTGCTGACATTCTAGAGCGTGTATGCTGCCAGGTATGTTTCATAGCAGTCGGGGTTGAACGGTGGTGAGTATGATCGTTGTGGCTCCGAGGTTGGCGTGGGCGTATTGTGCGCTTTGTGTCGCCGCCTGCTGATATATGTCGGAATCCGTGAGCCAGGCGGTGAGGTAGGCAGTAAGTTCGTCGTCGGTGCGGTAGCTTTTGCCGCCGCCGCATGCGATGATGTCCATTGCCTCCTTGAATTTGGTGTGGTTTGGCCCGAAGATGACAGGTTTGCCAAAGGTGATGGCTTCCAGAATGTTGTGAATGCCTTTGCCGAAGCCGCCCCCGATGTACGCTACGGTGGCGTAGCGGTAGAGTGACGACAGCATACCCATGTTGTCGATGACGAGGGTGCGGTAGCTGGCGGCTTGCCGCAGTGCTCGTTCGTTGCCTTCCTTGGCCAGTCGCTTGAGGCACGTGTAGCGTAGGGTGTGGGGACCGAAGAGCTGCTCAATGGCTTTTAGATGGTTTTCGCCAATGATGTGCGGAGCCAGAATAATCTTTAATGCCCCCTGGTAGCGCTGAAGAAAATGATGGATATTCTCCTCATCGGGTTCCCAGCTGCTGCCTGCCAGCAGCACGGGGCTGTCGCCCACGAAAGCCTCTATTTCCGGACGTGCAGGAGCCTGCAGCGCAATGTCGTGGACACGGTCAAAACGTGTGTCACCTGCCACGCTGACGTGGGCGAGTCTGGCCTTCTGGGTGAGAAGTTGCATGCTATCCTGATTCTGCACGAAGATGTGGCTGTAGCATTGCAGTTGGCAGCGGAACCAACGTCCTACGACGGGACGGAAGAAGTACTGGTTTGGACGGAATATGGCGGAGAAAAGATAGGTGGGAATGTGGTTTTTCTGAAGCTGTCCCAATAGGTTGTACCAGAACTCGTATTTTACGAAGAAGGCAACACTAGGTTTCAGCGTTTCCACCCATCTGCGTGCTTTGCCAGGGGTGTCTAGGGGCATATAGGTTACCAAGTCGGTCTGGTCGTAGTTGTGGCGCACCTCGTAACCCGAAGGAGAGAAAAAGGTGAGACATACCATATACTCGGTGTGTAGGCGGTGGAATGATTCGATGACAGGTCTGGCTTGCTCGAACTCACCCAGCGAGGCGGCGTGGAACCATGCAATCTTTTTGTTCTGCCGAAAGGCCTCTGCGCGCAACTGGCTCACGCCATCGAAGCTATGTGACCATCCTTGTGCGAGCAGTTTTGCCTGTGGAGACCACAGCGCAGCAATTCTTGCTGCTACGCCATAAAGAAAAATGCCGATGGTATAGAAAGCACGCATGTGTGAGTGGTGACTGTATTAATAGTAATAGTAGTCGTAGGCCGGTTTTCCAGTGATGGGGAACATCCAGGTAAGCTTGATGCCATAAAGCAGGTCGAAATAGTTGTTGTTGTCGGGACCGTGCATGGGTATGTAGTCGTCGATGACGTAGTCGCGTGTGCTGTGGTTCCACACCTCGGTGAGTTCGAAGCTGACATTGAAGTTGAGTATGGCGCTTTTGTTGCCAATAAACCAATACCCGAGTGCCTGACTTAGCATGAACCCTCTGCGCTGATGGTCGTAGAGATAGGCGTAGTCGCCGTTCACTTGAGGGGCATCCACGTGCTGGTTCAGCAAAAAGATGGTCTGGTTCTGCATCAGTCCCACGTCCAGTCTGGCGAAAGGTCCGCTGTTCGGGTTTTTGTCGCTGAGCGCGAAAACCTTGCCGATGCCCAGCTTTGCTGCCAGCATGCGGTTGTAGCAGGTTACGACGGCATCGGTGCCATTGGCGCCGATGATCATTTGGCTGGAGGTATAGACATCCGTCATTCGCCGCAAGCGGTCTCTCAGGTTGTTGTTGGAGAAAATCAGGCTGCCCTCAAGGTTAAGGAACAGTCCGTTACGCCATTTGAAGGCAATGTCCATCCCGACGTCCATCCACGGTGCTTTGTACAGGTCGCCCATGGTGGCATGAGGCACAGCGCTGCCGTCGAGGGCTGTGGCGCTGGACAGCGAGGTGAGGGGGGCTGCCATAGCGGCATGGAAGCCCACTATGGGACACTGCAGCGTGTCGGGGTGTATGTTTTCCTGTGCTACTGCGTTGGGCAGCGTGGTCGTGACCAGGAGGCCGAACAGTATGTAGTGTAGGTTTCTGTATACCATTGGGAGTATAGGTTATTTGCCGTGTAGAAGGTCGTTGATTTTGTAGAACATATCGGTATTCTGCATAATGCCGGAGAATCGCTCGCTGCCGGGGCCGTAGGCGAAGACGGGTACCATCACACCCGTGTGGTTCGGAGAGCTGAAGCTGATTTGGTTACGGCCTTCTTCTATGTCGCCGCCGGGCAGCGTAACGCCGCCAGTTTCGTGGTCGGCGGTTACTATCACCAGCGTTTCGCCGTCGTTTTCAGCCCAGTCCAATATGTAGTTCAGCACGCTGTCGAACTCTGCCAGCTCTTCCATCAGGTACTTGTCGTCGTTGTTGTGGCACGCCCAGTCGTTCTGGCTGCCTTCCACCATCAGCGTGAAGCCGTCGGGGTCTTTGCCGAGAATGTCCAGTGCTTTCTTCACGCCGTCGGGCAGCAGGCCGTCACGTTTCCGGGCAGAAGGGGGATATTCGTCTTTGCCGAACAGCATCACCAACTTGTCGCTGTTGCTGGTGCGCATACTGTCCATGCTGAATATCACCTGGTAGCCACGTGCGCGCAGGGTGTCCAGCGGGCTATTGCGGTCTTTGCGGTTGGCTGTGAGGAAATGACCATAGTCGCCGCCTATCATCACGCTGTGCGGGCAACGTGCCATCTGTATGCTGATGCTGTCCATCAGCTCACGGTCGGGCACATGGGCGTAGGTGCTGGCAGGAGTGGCATCCAGCACGCTGCTGGTGACAACAAAACCGCTGCTTTTGCCCAACTCCGCGTTTGCCAGCACCAGGAAAGAAGGCCAGTCGGTGCCGTCGGGGGCTTCGCCAACGGCGTGGTAGTTCACTTTGTGTCCTGCCATCAATGCAGTGCCGCCGGCACCGCTGTCGGTGGTATAGCGGTCCAGGCAATAGGTACGGCTAAAACCGCTGACGGGGAAGCGCAGGAAGGCAGACTTTTCTCCTGCCTGCACCACGCTGGCGTACACTTGCGCCACACCAGTGCCGTCGCCCACTACGAATATTACGTTTTTCACTTTCCCCTGTGCCAGCGCGGGAATAAGGAAATTTAAGGCAAGAAGCCAAATAATAAAACTCTTTCTATACAACATAACTAAACAAACAAGGAGCCTCCCTTATATTTATGGGGAGGCATGTTACTGTGTAATAAATGGATTGGTTAAACACAGGAGGAGGCATATTACCTTCTGCTTCTGCTGCCGCCGGCACTGCTGCGACCGCCACTGGAGAGGCCGTTAGAACTGCGGCTGGGGGAAGCGGAACTACGACTGCTGCTTCTGGAACTGCTGTTGTCGTAGTTGCTTCTGGAACTGCTGTTGTCGTAGTT
>CAMURW010000018.1 GCA_947097635.1 uncultured Bacteroidales bacterium | reverse complement strand
GGCAACTGTGCAAGGATGTTTGCACATTGGCGATGTCCACTGGTGACTACCTGCGCGAGGAACGCCAGAAAGCGAGCCAGATGGTGGTGGAAACCAAAGGCATGCACGACTATGTGACGCAGTTCGACAAGGAAAGCGAGTACCGTATAGTCACTCGTCTCAAGGAGCTGCTGCCGCAGGCAGGCTTCATTGCAGAAGAAGGCAGCGCCACCAACAACGGCACAGAACCTTTTCTGTGGATTGTGGACCCCCTGGACGGCACCACCAACTTCATCCACGGCATCCATACCACCTGCGTAAGCATTGCGTTGCGCGAAGGTGACGAAATGGTGCTGGGCGTGGTGTACGAGCTGTGGGCGCAGGAGTGCTATTACAGCTACAAAGGCGGCAAAGCCTATCTCAACGGCAACGAGATACATGTGAGCCAGGCCGCCACGATGAACGATTCCCTCATCGCCACTGGCTTCCCATTCACCAACTTCAGCCGCATGGAACAGTACATGCGCTACCTGGAGTGGACCATGCGCAACACCCACGGCGTGAGGCGTTTCGGCAGCGCCGCCGCCGACCTGGCATATACAGCCTGCGGCCGCATCGACGGCTTCTTTGAGTATGGCTTGAAACCCTACGACGTAGCGGCAGGGGCTTTTATCATACAGCAGGCGGGAGGCAAGGTGTGCGACTTCGACGGCGGCAACAATTGGTTGTTTGGTGGCGAGATAATGTGCAGCGGCACCAGGGTGTTCCCAGAGTTCACAGCCAGTCTGATAAGCGCAATGAAACAAAAAAGGAAAGACTGTTCATGCTGAAAAATCCCCCCTTCAGAATCCGCGCCGATCAGTATCGCCATCTGGACATGCCATTATTAACCCTTATAGAAACCAGCTTATTTGAGCAGACAAATGAAACGTGTTATTTATAGCCTCATCCTTGTGCTTACCGTGCTAACGTGCCGCCCTGCAGCCTCGCAGGATGCAGCGAGCCACATATACTATTTCCATATCGACGAGGAGATTGCGCCGCCAGCTTCCTTGCGTGTAGAAAAAGCATTGGAGGATGCCAAAGACAAAAAAGCCGACATCATCGTCGTGCACATCAACACCTTCGGAGGCACGCTGGACGATGCCGACAAGATTCGCACAGCTTTCTTGCAGTGCGAGACACCGGTGTGGGCTTTTGTGGACAACAACGCTGCCAGTGCCGGAGCGCTAATCGCCATAAGTTGCGACAGCATCTTTATGCACAGCGGCTCCAGCATGGGTGCCGCAACAGTGGTGAACCAAACCGGCGAAGTGCAACCCGACAAGTATCAGAGCTATATGCGCAGCATGATGCGCACCACTGCCGAAGCCACAGGACGCCGTCCCGACATAGCCGAAGCCATGGTGGACCCTGACGTGAAGGTGCCTGGCATTTCGGACAGCGGCAAAGTGCTCACTTTCACCACTACAGAAGCGATGAGATATGGTTACTGCCAGGCACAGGTGGAGAATTTGCAGGAACTGCTGGCACACGCCGGGGTGGAAAAATACGTTGTCCACGAGCAACGTTACACCTTCATACAAAAGACGATAGGGTTTCTGGTATCGCCAGCCATCAGCGCGCTACTTATAATGATGATCATCGGTGGAATCTATTTCGAGCTACAATCGCCCGGTATAGGTTTCCCGCTAATAATAGCCCTGTTGGGTGCGTTGTTATACTTTGCCCCGCTGTATCTGGAAGGATTGGCGAGCCACTGGGAAATACTGCTGTTTGTGGTGGGGCTGGCGTTGTTGATATTGGAATTGTTCGTCTTCCCAGGCTTCGGCGTGTGTGGCATCAGCGGTATCATCTGCATGGTGACGGGTCTCACCTGCAGCATGATAGGCAATATAGGCTTCGACTTCAGCCACGTGCCCACAATCTTGATAGGTAAACGCTTCGTGGTGGTGCTGCTGGCCATTACCACCGCACTGCCCCTGTGCCTGTGGCTGGGCAAGAAATTGTTCGAGGGCAATGCTTTCGGTGGCCTGGCGCTCAACGAGGTGCAGGACACAAAGGAAGGCTTCAGCGTGGCGACAGCCGACATGGAGCGCCTGATAGGAACCGCCGGAATAGCAGCCACCATCCTGCGGCCGGCCGGCAAAGTAAATGTGGGCGGCAAGGTGTACGATGCCGTGGCGCAGATAGGATATATCGAGAAAGGCACGGCAGTGAGGGTAATAGGCTACGAGAACCAAAGTCTGGTGGTGGAGAAAGAGTGATTTTTCGCCATACTTATTTGCAATTACAAAAAGTTTTGTATTTTTGCAACATAAAAAAAATGCCTCGGAAAGTATCATAGCTGTTTGATACAGAGAACGAGAAGCACTGATGCAGAAGTTTTTTGCGACTATTTCTCCCAGACGGGATTGAAATAATTACTTACTTGGTATCATTGACTATGTCGGGTGAAAAAGTAGAAAAAGAGGAATTGTTTAGTGTGCCTGCAGCGTTGCTGCGTCGCCTCCCTAAATACTACAATTATCTGCGTCGGTTGCAGGCGCATGGTGAATTCTATGTCTCCAGCGTAGCCATGGCTGACGACCTGGGACAGAGTTCCGTGCAGGTGCGTAAGGAGCTTGCCATGCTCAGTTCCACGCCTGGCAAGAGCCGCAAAGGATTCGAAGTAAACCAGCTGCTCAAGGACATCGAAATATTCTTGGGTTACGACAACAAGACAGACGTTGCGCTGGTGGGTGTAGGCAACCTAGGTAAAGCACTGTTGTGCCACAACGGCTTCGTGAGTTGCGGGCTGGATATTGTTGTGGCCTTCGACGTTAACAAGTCGCTACAAGGCACCTCTGTCAACAACAAGAAAATCTTGCCCGTTGGCAAGATTACAGACCTGGTGAGTCGCCTGGGAATACGTTTGGCCATTATCGCCACGCCTCCGTCGGCAGCGCAAAGTGTATGCGATAAATTGGTGAAAGGCGGCGTGCATGGCATCCTCAACCTCACCGCCACGCATCTCGTGGTGCCCAAGGATGTCATTGTGCAGGACTCCGATATTGCAATGATAATGTCAATCCTCTCCAAGAGAGTGTGACGTTATTTTTTCGATATTTTTTTATCGCATTGAAATTATTGTGTATCTTTGCACGCGAAAAGGACTCTTTCTGGGGATAGAGAAGTTGTAGCATCCATTTGAAATACAGTATACTGAAAGACTGCTTCACCCCTACGGGGAAAGTCCTATTTCTATTGATTTGTATGGCAATTAATCCTAAAACACTGATATATTATGATGAACATTAAAATCTGCGTCGGCAGTTCCTGCCACCTAAAAGGTTCCTACGACGTGATTGAACACTTCAAGGAAGTGGTGAAGAAATACAACGTCGAGGACCTTGTGGATCTACAGGCTAGTTTCTGCCTGGGATACTGCGCACAGGGCGTTACCGTGCAAGTCGACGGTTTCGACCAGCCTACCGTGCAGAAAATAGGAAAAGACACATTGTTCCTGCATAATGTAAACAAAGACAACGTAGAAGAACTTTTTTCCAAAGACATATTCCCGCTGCTGAACGTCTAAGACATGCCCGCATATCTGGATTTTAAAGAGGCCAAGTGCCGAGATTGCTATCTGTGTCTGCGCGAATGCCCGGTGAAAGCTATTGCCGTTAAGAACCACCAGGCACGAATCATAGAAGATCGTTGCATTTTGTGCGGACATTGCACTTTAGTATGCCCTCAGAACGCCAAGGTGGTGCATAGCGAATTGGACGAGGTGGAGCAACTGCTGACCAGCGGCAAGAAAGTTGTCGCCAGCGTGGCGCCCTCTTTCATCAGCAACTTCGAGGTCAAGGACTTCAGTACTTTCCGTTTGGCACTGGGCAAGTTGGGATTCAGCGAAGCCGAGGAGACAGCAGTAGGCGCGCGACTGGTAACGCAGGAATACAGACGGCTGATGGAAACCGGCAACTACCGCAATTTCATTACCAGCGCCTGTCCCGCCGCCTGCCAACTCATACAGCACTACTACCCCCAAGCGCTGCAGTATCTGGCACCTGTGGACTCGCCAATGTTCGCACACGCCAAGGTGCTGAAAAAACAGCACCCTGATGCGGAGATAGTGTTCATAGGGCCCTGCATTGCCAAGAAAAAAGAAGCACGAGAGAGCAAAATCGTTGCCAACGTGCTGACATTCGAGGAGCTGGATACATTCTTCAAAGACAACGACATCAACCTCGGCGAAATGGCCAGTTTCTCCATGGGCAACAAGGGCGAAGCCGCCAATCTTGCCAAAGCTTATCCCATCAGCCATGGTATCATACAAAGCTTTGGCGACACGCTGCCCAAAGGATACCAGTATATGGCCGTAGACGGCGTAGACCGCTGTATGGAGGTGCTGGAAAATATTGAAGAGTTGGAGGGTATGTTCATAGAACTTAATGCCTGTTCCGATGCCTGCGTCAACGGCCCTGCCAGCGTGCAGGACACTCCTTCAGGCATACGTGCCACGGCAGTGGTGCGCAACTACGTGAGGGAAGAGGTGAAGACCAAGAGTGCCCCCAAGGAAGTGAATTGCGACGTGAATCTCTCTGCCTCCTATCCCCGTGTGCGCAGCTACAATAAGCCTCCTACGGAGAAAGAGATTGAAGCCATACTCGCCAAGACGGGAAAATATAAACCAGAAGACGAGCTGAACTGCGGCAGCTGCGGATATCGCACGTGCCGCGAGAAGGCCTGGGCCGTATACAACGGCTATGCCGACGTGGACGTGTGCTTCCCTTATATGCGTCAACGCAACGAAAGCATGAGCTACGAAATTCTGAAAAGCAACCCGGACGGCATTATCTGCCTAGACAGCGATATGAACTTCCAGATGATTAATGCCAAAGCACGCGAACTGCTGGGCATTGAAGGCACCAACGCCAGTCTGAAAGGACAGCCAGCCATAGATTACTTCAACCCTAGCGACTTTATGATAGTGTGGAACACCAAGAGACCTATCATAGACCAGCGCGATTTCATCCCAAAGACACAGCAGTATGTGGACTTCTCCATCAGCATCATCCAGGGACACAACATATTATATGGCGTGCTGAAGGATGTTACCGCGAAAGTAGGCTACGAGGAGAAACTGAGGAAGGTGAAGATGGAAACGTTGGAAACCACCGATGCCGTCATCCAGAAGCAGATGCGCGTGGCACAAGAGATTGCCAGTCTGCTGGGGGAGACCACTGCCGAAACTAAGGTGGCACTGCTAAAACTGAAGCAAACGTTACAAGGAGAATAACTATGCAAGAGAGTTCGCAATATTCCCTGCGGCCGGGATTCGATGTGCGGCAGAACGAAGTGTACAAGCAGCACGAACGTGAGCATAGCGATAGCGGCAAGCTCTTTGTGGAGTACGGGTGGACAGCCCTGAACCACGTGGGCGAAGAACTGTGCGGCGACAATGTGGAATATCATCTCGACGGCGAATGGACTACGCTGGTGCTGGCCGACGGGCTGGGCAGCGGCGTAAAAGCCAACATACTGAGCACGCTCACCAGCAAGATACTATGTACCATGGTGAGCAACGACATACCTATGGAGGAATGCGTGGAGACCATCATCGACACCCTGCCGGTGTGCAAGGAACGTGGCGTGGCCTACAGCACATTCAGCGTGATACACATCAACCAACAAGGCGTTGGTTACCTCTTCGAGTTCGACAACCCTCAGTCCATCTGCTATCACGACGGACATTGCGTGGACTTGCCGCGCGAGGAACTGAGATACCAGAATAGATGCTTCTATAAAAGCGACCTGCATCTGGTGAATGGTGATATGCTATTGATAATGAGTGACGGCACCATCCATGCTGGCATAGGACAAATGCTGAACTTCGGATGGGAACGTCCCGAAATCATCGATCACCTCAACTCCGTGGTGCAGCCCCACATGAGTGCACGCTGCGTGGCAGCAATGCTGGCAGCGGCCTGCAACGACCTTTACCTCTCCAAGCCCGGCGATGATACCACAGTGGCAGCCATCAAACTGAGGAATGCCCTGCATGTCAACCTGATGGTGGGGCCTCCTGTGGACAAGGAGAAAGACGACTTCTACGTGCAGCGCTTCCTGGACACCACAGGCAAAAAAGTGGTGTGCGGAGGCACCAGCAGCCAGATTGTAGCACGCTATCTCAAGAAACCCCTGCGCACCAGTTACGACTTTCCTGACCGCGACGTACCGCCGATAGGTTTCATAGAAGGGATAGACCTTGTCACCGAAGGTGTCATAACCTTGCGCCGCTTGCTGGAACTGAGTGAGAAATATGTCTCCACCACCGACCTCACCTCTAAGAACTTCACCAAGAAGGACGGTGCCTCCCTGTTGGCTAATGTGCTGTTCGAGGAAGCTTCCAGCATCGACTTCTTCGTGGGACAGAACGTCAACAAAGCCCATCAGGGTCTGCCTATCGATATCACCATGAAAATGAAACTGGTGGAGCATCTGGCTGATAATTTGAAAAAGATGGGTAAAGTAGTGGAGGTGAGCTACGACTAATCCTGACAGGTTATTAAAAGAAAAAATATATAAATTGATATATATGGATTTAAACGTTTTCGATACCAACGTCCAGTTGGTAAAATATAAAGTACTGAAAGAGGTGATGCAGGCGGCCGATGCCGGCACGCTTGACACTGCTTATCGCGACGTTCCCAAAACTATAGCTCCAGGTCCCAAGCCCACGATACGCTGTTGTATATACAAGGAACGTGCCATCCTGCAAGAACGTGTGCGTATGGCTATGGGAGGCGATCCCACGAACCCCAACCCTGTCGAAGTGATTGATGTGGCCTGCGATGAATGTCCTATGGGCGGCATGTACGTCACCCCTGCCTGCCGCGGCTGCCTGCAGCACAACTGCGAAGCCGTGTGTCCCAAGCAGGCCATCACCATCGTGAACCATCATTGCACCATCGACAAAAACAAATGCATAGAGTGCGGCAAATGCACTACTGTGTGTCCCTACAACGCCATTATTGCGCAGCACCGCCCTTGCGTGGTGAGTTGCAAGGTGAAAGCCATCAGCATGGACGAGAACAACAAGGCTATTATCGACAACAATAAATGCATCAGCTGCGGTGCCTGCGTATATAAGTGCCCATTCGGCGCTATCGTGGACAAAAGCTTCCTACTAGACATCCGCAGCATACTGAAAAACAGCGAGGGCAACACCAAATACAAGACCTATGCCATCATAGCGCCCGCCATCGTCAGCCAGTGCCATTATGGCAACATAGGGCAGGTGGTGACGGCAATAAAGAAGCTGGGCTTCCATCAGGTGGTAGAGGCCGCCCTCGGTGCCGATATTACACTGTACCGCGAGGCCAACGAGTTCAAGGAACGCGGCGGTACACCTATGACTACCAGTTGCTGTCCCAGCTTCGTGAAGTTCATCGAAAACAACTTCCCCGAGTTCACGAAATACATCAGCGACAGCGTAAGTCCTATGGTGGAAACGGCACGCCTCATAAAGCGCGGCGACCCCACTGCCAAGTGTATCTTCATAGGTCCCTGCAGTTCAAAGAAGTTCGAGTTCCGTCTGCCCAAGACCGAAGGCCTCATAGACTGCGTGATGAGTTTTGAGGAGCTACAAGCTTTCCTGGATGCCCGAGGCATTGACACAGTGGAACAGACCGAAACACAGCTGGACAACGCCAGCTACTATGGTCGTATCTTCGCCCGCAGCGCCGGTCTCACCAAGGGTGTGGTGGACCTTGCCAAGGAGATGGGGGTGGACAACATCAAACCTGTGGCCATGAGTGGCATCGACGAAATTCGCAAGAATCTCATGCTCCTCAAGGTCAACAAGAGCGTCAACAACTTCTTCGAAGGTATGGCATGCGACGGCGGCTGCATCAACGGTGCCCTCTGCATCAATCACGGTCCCAAGAACGCCGCCGATGTGGACAAATATGGCAACGAAGCACGCGAGAAGACCATCGAGAATAGCGTGCGACTTATGAAACTGGGCGAGAAGGCCACCAAGAGTCCCACACTGAACTTCGTTCTCTTCGGAGCCCCCGGTGCCGGCAAAGGCACGCATGCTGACATTATCGCCAAACGTTACCACCTAAACCACATTAGCACTGGCGACCTGCTGCGCAAAGAAGTGACAGAAGGCACCGAACTGGGCAAGCTGGTGAAGGATATTATGGACCGCGGAGACCTGGTGGACGACAGCATTGTGGAGACCCTTATTGAGAAAGCCATACGCAACGATGATCAGGGCCTCATCTTCGACGGGTTTCCCCGCACTGTGAAACAAGCTGATGCACTGAATCGTCTCTTCGAGAAATACGGACGCACACTTAGCACCGTCATACGCATCGATGTGGACAAGAACGAGTTGGTGCGCCGCATTCACGAACGCTCGCAGATCTCCAACCGCAGCGACGACAACGAGGCAACCATACGTCACCGCCTCGAGGAGTACGAAGAAAAGACGCTGCCCTTGCTGCAATATTACAAGAACGCAGGCATCCTCATCACCGTGAACGCCAGCGGCGAGATAGACGACACACAGGCAGCCATAGTGGAGGCACTCATCAAACACGGAAACTTTGATCGCAGAAGCGTTGACGAAAGCCGCGAGATAGTACGCAAGCAGGTACGCGATACCCTTGCCAAACTGGAGATTGTGAAGCAAGGTTGATAATATGCAAAAAAAAGTACTGCCAGTGCAATTTTATTGGCATCGGTAGTACTAAATATATTGATAAAAAAATACTCAATTAACAACAACCTTTCCAATAAGTTAAGAAAGAAATAAACATTTCTATATAGAAGAAAACATTTAATTTAGTTATTGCAATGACAAAGAAATCGTTCCGTACAGAATCCGATCTTCTGGGTTCCAAAGACGTACCAGCGGATGCACTCTATGGTGTACAGACCGCGCGTGCTATCGAGAACTTCCACATCAGCGGAATACCACTGAGTGGCTTCCCCAACTTCATCAAAGGCTTGGCATTCACAAAGAAAGCTGCCGCTATCGCCAACGAGAAGGTGGAAATGATTACCAAAGAACAAAGCCGTGCCATACAGGCCGCTTGCGATGACCTGCTGGCGGGCAAGTATCATGAACAGTTCCCTGTGGACATGATTCAAGGTGGTGCCGGTACCAGCACCAATATGTGTGCCAACGAAGTAATAGCCAACTTGGCACTGCTTCGTATGGGTCACAACCTGGGTGAATATGAATATTGCTACCCCAACGATGTGGTCAACGCTTCCCAGTCCACCAACGATGCTTATCCTTGTGCCATACATCTGGCCATGGGGCTGGAACATCTGGAACTTATTCCTCATATCGAGGCTCTCATCAACTCCTTGGATAAGAAAGCCAAAGAGTTTGCACACGTCGTGAAGATGGGGCGTACCCAGTTGCAGGATGCCGTTCCTATGACTCTGGGACAGACCTTCAGTGCTTTCGCCGCCGCTCTGCGTCACGAAGTGCGCAACCTGAATGTCGCCGCTCGCGAGTTCCTCACCGTAAACATGGGCGCCACTGCTATCGGCACCGGCATCTGCTCCAAGCCAGGCTACAGCCGTGCCTGCGTAGAAGCTCTGCGCAAGGTGACGGGCTGGGACATAGTCTTAGCCGACAATCTGGTGGAAGCCACCAGCGCCACGAGCTGCATGATTCAGTACAGCGCCGCCATGAAGCGCCTCTGCATCAAGACCAACAAAATCTGCAACGACCTACGCCTCATGAGCAGCGGTCCCCGTTGCGGTCTCAACGAGATACACCTGCCCGAACGTCAGCCCGGCTCCAGCATCATGCCTGGCAAGGTGAATCCTGTTATTCCCGAAGTGATGAACCAAGTGGCTTACAAAGTCATCGGCAATGACTTCTGCATCACCATCGCTGCCGACAATGCTCAGTTGGAACTGAACGTTATGGAGCCCGTAATGGCATACACCCTCTTTGAGAGCGTACACCTGCTGAAGAACGGCCTGGACACCCTGCGCACACTCTGCATCGATGGCATCATGGCCAACGAGGAACGCTGCCGCCAGTTGGTGGAAGGTTCCATCGGTATTGTTACCATGCTGAACCCCATCATCGGCTACAAGACCAGCACCAAGATTGCCAAGGAAGCCAGCGAAACTGGCCGCGGTGTGTACGAACTTGTGCTGGAGCACAAATTGCTCACCAAAGAACAACTCGACAAAATCCTCGTGCCCGAGAACATGCTGGAGCCAGTTGACCTGTCCGAGGTTGTGAAGATGAAATAAGACTATACCTTCAAAAAAATAGTTCAAAAGGCGCACTGATTACAGTGCGCCTTTTTTGCATGTCAGTAATTTGGGAATGTTGCATAAAAAGCTATTATACAAACACCAATTTCTCTGAATTATTATTTATTTGCACCATGCAAAACAACCCGACGGCATGTTTGCCCGTATCACAGGCAAAATCAGTCCGTAAACTGTCGTCCAATACATTAATTTCTTAAACAACCAACTCATTGACAGAGTTAAATATGCACTAAATTAATTCCGTCAACGGGCTACCAATATGTGTGTTACCTGCATTCCAGCCATTCCTTGCCACGGTCGGCTATCCAAGCGGCGATGCGCAGGTCGGGCAGGAGAGCTTCGCTGCTATAGACAATGTCCACGTTCTTGGGGAACTGATCTTTGTATTGCTGGTGTCCTTGGGACATATTGCCCATCATGGCCAGCTCCTGCACACCGCTGGAGAGGTAGATGCCCTGCACAAGGATGGTCTTGTGGCCTGTGGCGGCGGCACGCTGCACGGCTGGCAGCATGTCGCGATAGAACTCCTGTCCCATGCCCACGGTGGCATAACCGCCGAAAGGTATGTCAGTGTGCTGTTGGACGAGGCGACCCGCGCTGTCCAAAAGACGGTTGTAGAAAGGATAATAGTCGAGGTCGCCATGTGCCAGCAGAATGAAGGTACAGTCCTTCTTGTCCTTGGCGAGAGAAGACACACGGTCGGCGATGATATGCTTGATAGTGTCGGTGTAGTACAGCGTGGGACCGACGGTGATATGGATGTCTGTGCTGACGAGTTGTGCCTTTTCCTCCTTCAGCGTGGCGAGGGTGGGTGCGTCGCATTTCAAGCCGAGGATATTGGGTACGTCCTGCTCTGAATGCGATGATGGAGCGATGAACAGCGGCACAGCATAGATGCGGCGGATACCTTTTTTCTCGCAGTCCTTCACTACATCAGCGATGGTGGGCGAGGCGAACTCCATCAGTGCCACGCGTACGTAACTGAACTTGCCCTCCAGCCCTTTGGCCTTCAAGGCATCGGTAACCTGCTGTTCGAGGGCAAGGACAGATGTGTTCCATGCTTTTGACGGTGCGCCGTGGGTTATCACCACCAGCGCATCCTGTGCCTGCACGGGTTGGAATACCGTCATGCAGAAGACCACTGTCAGAAATGTAAGAATCTTTTTCATTGGTATAATATTTATGTGAATATCCATTTACTTGTAGGAGTACTATGTAAAGTATAAACGAATGAAGGGTGTCATCCGTTGTTTTCGGGTAATCCAAGGGAATAACGAGTATCGAAAGTAGTGGAACAACATTTCTATAGTACTTATAATCACGTTATTACTAAATAATTACTTTTTGCACAGATTGAAATGTTCGTCTCCGTGTTTATTGAAAATCGGAGACTCTATCTCCTTGAGGGAAACCATTCGACCAAACGCTGCAAATCGAGGCTGGCACCGAGATAGAAGGTGATGCCTTGCGTGTAGGGGCTGTTATAGGCGTAGGTGTAGGGGATGTAGTTGAAGAGGTTGTCGATGGCAAAGGTGACGGTAATGGCATTGTGGAAACGGTGCATCGTCGTCAACTTCCACATCGTATAGCCAGACGAGGTGTATTTCTTGTAGGTGTCGTATTGGCCGCTGCCGCTGTTGTCAAGGACGTGGTAGGTGGCACTGGAGAGCAGGCGTCCGTTCAGCATCACGTTCAGGTCATAGCTGCGGAACGCCTTATGGTAGGTGAACTGTGCCACGGCGCTGTGTGGACGTGCGTCGCTAGTATTGG
>CAMURW010000017.1 GCA_947097635.1 uncultured Bacteroidales bacterium | reverse complement strand
GGCCGTTCCCTCGCTCACGGCAGGCCGAAACGTCACTTGATAGGTGCCTACATAATATTTATTGTATTCCGTCACCTCTTTGCCACAAGCAGAAAGAAGCATACAACACACTATAGCACACGCAAATACAAGTTTCTTCATTATGAAAATAATTTATCAATTGCAGATGCAAAGGTACTATATTTTTTTTACACACCAGCTTCTTTTCTCTCATATTTAATAAATTTTGTATATTTGCAAACTCTTTCCGTGGACACACAAAAGTGCTATCGTACTGTTTTACAAAAGATAAAAGACTACCTTATGCCTAATTTCGACGCATCTTCACTCGTCGCAGTGGCATTGCACCATGTGGGCAACAAAGGGCTGGACGAAGGATTCATCCTGGGGCAGCACCTGCTGCCGCTCGACGACCAGCTACAGGATTTGCTCACCACTTATTTCCTCTCTCCATTCAAGGCCGAGGAATCCTACCAACTGTATCACAGCGACGGTGTGGAACACAACGTAATGTGGAGCCATGCAATAGCACTCTTCGACGGAGAGAAAGACTTCTTGTCCGTCAGCCAAGAGCTGGCACATCTGCTCTACGATGCCAGCGCGCATCAGAACATCAAAAGCGGCGACCTCTTCGTGGTTCATATCAGCAACTGTACGCTGAACGGCGAGACTCTGGATGCCATAGGGCTTTTTAAGAGTGAGAACCAAGAGCAATTCCTGAAGGTGAGACGCAGCGAAGAAGAATGGTGTCGCCAAGAAAACGACCGCAGCGCCACTGCCGCCTTTGACGTGAAGCCAGACTACGGCATCAATATACACAAGTTGGACAAGGGTGCCATCATCTTCGACGCAGAGCGCGACAAGGGCTTCGTGGTGAGCGTGATGGATGCCACCAACCGCAGCAACGATGCAGCCTACTGGAGAGACGACTTCCTAACGCTGAGACAGCGACAAGACGAATACTACAACACCCACGAGATTATGCAGGTATGCAAGCAGTTCGTGAGCAAAGAACTGCCGCAAAAATTCGAGGTCAGCAAAGCCGACCAGGCCGACATCATAAACAAGAGCCTGAAATTCTTCAAGCAGAACGACCAATTCGACATGGGCGACTTCAACCGCGACGTGCTGGGCAACCAACCCGAAGTGGTGGACAGTTTCCGTGAATACAAGGAGAACTATGAACAAGACAACGACACACAGCTGCCCAGACAGTTCGCCATATGCGAGAACGCCGTGAAAAAAAACAGCCGCAGTCTGCGCAGCGTTATCAAGTTGGACAAGAACTTCCACATCTACGTTCACGGCGACCGAGACATGATAGAACAAGGCGAAGACGACCGTGGCAAATACTACAAGGTATATTATCACGAAGAAAGTTGACGCATAAAGGCATGCATACAATGAACAACATCTGCGCTATTGTCTTTATAATCGCATTGCTGACATCCTGTGGCTCATCGAGAACAGCCACAGACACTGCAACGGCACTTCCCGCAACCACTTCCGCAACGCTGGTGTCCAAGGGCGGCACTGTGATTAATGCCGATCCACGCCTCTCCGACAATGACACATGGACACTGCGCTACACGACGGCAAAGCACGTGCAATACGACAAAGGACAGCCATTAGCCACTCTGCACTTCAACCCCGAAGCCGGGACAATGAGCGGATGCGCGGGAGTGAATAATTTCCAAGCCAATTACAAAG
Source organism: uncultured Bacteroidales bacterium (assembly GCA_947097635.1). GTDB lineage: Bacteria > Bacteroidota > Bacteroidia > Bacteroidales > P3 > Colimorpha. The sequence continues at coordinate 10,547 of CAMURW010000017.1, read as the reverse complement.
TTGCGTATCCCATCCGCAACGGCAGGAATCAATACGACCACGGCACGCTGACCGTCAGCGACATCATCAGCACAAAGGTGGCTGGGCCAGATAGCTATATGACCCTAGAACGTACCTTCCTCAGCCTGCTGACTAAAATCACTGCTTTCCGCGTCACTGAATACGAACTAGAACTCCTCCAGAACGATAAAGTAATACTGAGATTCGAGAAGCAAGATCCGTAAGGTACTTGATTCTTGGACCTTTTAACTTCGATCTCCTAACTTCCTTCCGCCATGTCCCGCCGAACCCTTTTTGTTGACGTGCTGCTGCCATTGCATCTGCCTGGCTACTACACCTATCGTGTGCCGGTGGACTACAACAAGGCCATTACGGTGGGCCAACGCGTGGCGGTACAGTTCGGTCGCACACGGCTCTACAGCGCCCTGGTGCGTCGTGTCCACGAAGAGGTACCTCCCTACCCCACCAAATACATCCTGGCAATACTGGACGTGACACCACTGGTGTCGCTAAGACAATTCAGTTTTTGGGAGTGGATGGCACAGTACTATATGTGCTATCCTGGCGACGTGATGGCGGTGGCGCTTCCCACGGCATTCCGGATGAGCAGCGAAAGTTACCTTACCATCCACCCTGAATTCGACGGCAGCATAGATGACCTCTCCGAGAACGAGGTAAAGGTAATACAGGTGCTACAAACTAAAGAGACACTGCCAGTGAGCCAGGTGTCGGCGGTGACAGGATTCGCCAAAATCATGCCGCTGCTGAAGACGATGATGGAGAAACGCCTCATTATCCTGAAGGAAGAACTACAGCAACGTTATGTGCCCAAAGCCGTCCCTTTCCTGTATCTGGCACCGCAATATCTGGAGTCTGCCGCCATGCAAGCACTCTTTGCGCAACTGGAAAGCAAGAGCACCACCCACAAGCAACTCTCAGTACTGATGTTATTCATGCAGCTCACCCATTTCGGAAAAGAACGTATCGCCAAGAAGGCACTCACCGAACACACAGAGCTGAGTGCCAGTGCCATCGCCACACTGATACGCAACGGTGTGCTGGTGCAGGAAAACGAGACCTTCAGCCGACTGGTAAACAGAGATGCCAGTGGCAATCCCGACGACATCACGCTCAACGAAGAGCAGCAGACCGCCTACGACACGCTGCGAAGAAACAAGGGAGTGTCGCTACTGCAAGGCGTAACCAGCAGCGGGAAAACAGAGGTGTACATCAAACTTATCGCCGATATGCTACAACAGGGTCGTCAGGTGCTGTTCTTGCTGCCGGAGATAGCGCTGACAGCGCAACTCATCAACCGCCTGCGACGTTATTTCGGCAACGCAGTGGGAGTGTACCACAGCCGCTTCAACATCAATGAACGTGCCGAGGTGTGGCAACGCACCATGGACGATAGCCCTCGCGGCTACCAAGTGCTGGTGGGAGCACGCAGTGCCATCTTCCTTCCCTTCCACGACCTTGGACTGGTGATTGTGGACGAGGAGCACGACAGCAGCTACAAACAGTCAGAACCTGCACCACGCTACCAAGGACGCGACTGTGCCATTTTCCTGGCGCAGATTTATGGTGCCAACACCATCCTGGGCAGCGCCACGCCGAGCATAGAGAGCACCTTCAACGTCAGAAACGGGAAATACGGTTTTGCGCAACTGCGACACCGCTACGGAGGCATAGAGATGCCCATGGTGGAATGCGTGGATATGCGCAGCGCCACGAAGGAAAAACGTGTAAAGCTGAGCCTCAGCGACACACTGATAGATGCTATAGACAAAGCACTGAAGAACAACGAACAGGTGATACTGTTCCAAAACCGACGTGGTTTCTCACTGCATCTGGAATGCAACGACTGCCACTGGATACCCACATGTCCCAACTGCGACGTGAGCCTGGTGTACCACAAAAGCAACAACAGCCTGCGCTGTCACCATTGCGGACACTGCATTCCCGTGCCCACAGAATGTCACGCCTGCCACAGCCACGCCCTCACGATGAAAGGCTTCGGCACAGAGCGCATAGAGGAAGACCTGGCTATCCTTTTTCCCAGTGCCAAAGTGGTGCGCATGGACATGGACAGCACGTCGTCCAAAAGCCGCTACATAGAAATCATCAACGACTTTGAGGACCACAACATAGACATCCTCGTAGGCACACAGATGGTGACGAAGGGGCTGGACTTCGACCGCGTGAGCGTAGTGGGGATACTAAGCGCCGATAGCATCATCAGCTACCCCGATTTCCGCAGTTACGAACATGCCTACCAGTTGATGACGCAGGTAGCAGGACGTGCCGGACGCCGCGGCAAGAAAGGACGTGTACTGATACAGACCTTCCAGCCCGAACATCCAGTAATCAACGATGCCATACGGAACGACTACGACCACATGTACGATACGCAGATACAGGACCGTCGCATCTTCCGCTACCCACCCTATTACCGCCTGATAACCCTGACTATGAAGCACAAGGAAAGCGGGGTGCTGGACAATGCTGCGACAATCATGGCCGCCACGCTACGTGCCTCGTTCGGCATCCGAATCATGGGACCGGAATACCCCATCATCCCACGTCTCCGCAGACAATACCTCAAACAGGTGTTCATACGTTTCGAGCGCAGCGAAGGCTTCAGCGACGGCAAAGCACTGATACTGGGCATCACCGAGAAACTGAAGACACAGCCTGCTTTCAAAGGAGTAACCATGAGTTTCGACGTAGACCCCATGTAGACAAAAGCAAATCAATAATACAATTTCCCCAAAAAACGCCACAATGAGACTAATAAAATCCGTCCTCGCACTGACAGCCGTCCTGCTGGCAATAACGCTGCTGGCGAACTGTAAAGACAAAGGACGTGAGAACATCATCGAAGGCACCAGTTACACGCTGAAAAGCAATATCGCCAATGGTGTTTTTCGCCTCTATCCCCTCACTATCACGTTTCTGGAATGCAACCCCGCCGATGCACGCGTGGACAGCAACAAGGTACGCTGTCCCGACAAGGGGACACCCTACATCTACGCTGCCAACGAGGCATCGCACCACCTGAAGATACGTCTAGACAGCGACGAGGGCACACACCGATGGGTTGACTCCATCTTCACCCTCGTGCCAGACGAAAACATTTGCATCGTCATCAACTTCTCCATCAGTGACCTACTGGGCAACGATGGCGGCTCGCTACGCCAAACCGAGCCTAAACTAAATGAATAGGATTCTCTATATCTCATCCAGTGATTTCCTCAACAGGGCGATGCTTTCGTCAATCTGTTCGTCGGTAATGTTGAGGGGCGGTGCCACGCGGAAACTGTAGAGTTTGTATAGAAAACTGTCCGTCACCAAGCCGTTGGCCAGAAAACGGTTCAGGAGGCGGGAATAAGTGGTCTCGTCGGATAGGTCTATAGCCACGAATAGCCCCGCCTGACGTATGGCTTTCACCTGCGGATGGCCTTTCAGTGCCTCCACATAACGGCATCCTTTGCGGTCGGCATCCTGCCACAACGGCCGGTGGTCACGCCCCCCGTTTTCTCCCAGCAGCACCTCCAGTGCCGCCAGCCCTGCGGCACAACTCACGGGATGGCCACCGAAGGTGGTGATATGTCCCAGTGCAGGGTTGTGGGTGAAAGTCGTCATCACTTCCGACCTTGCGACAAAGGCTCCCAGCGGCATCCCTCCCCCCAATGCTTTGGCCAGCACTACGATGTCTGGCACAATGCCGCACTGCTGGAAATAGAACATGCTGCCCGTTCGTCCGAATGCCGTCTGCACCTCGTCGAAAATCAGCAACGTCCCCGTTGCATCGCATCGCTTCCTCAGCATCTCGAAATAGCCAGACACAGGCTTCACCAGACCGTTTTCGCTCTGCAAGGGATCCAGGATGACACAAGCGGTGCGGTGCGTAATGTACCCCAGGTCGTCGAAGTTGTTGAAGCGTATGGCACGAACATCGGGTGCCAAAGGACGAAAGGCATAGCGGAAATCCTCGTTGCCCATCAGTCCCAAGCAACCACTGGTGCTGCCGTGATAGGCATTCCGCATGCTAATTATCTCACTGCGACCTGTGTAACGTTTGGCCAACTTCAGGGTTCCTTCTACTGCTTCGCTGCCGCTGTTCACGAAATAAACGTTGTCCATCTCCTTCGGCAGCAGCTGAGCCAGACGTTGCGCATAGCGCACCTGCGGAGACTGGATATATTCACCATATACCATCAGGTGCATGTATTTTGCTGCCTGCCGGTTCACCGCCTCCACCACATGGGGGTGACAGTGGCCCACGTTGCTCACCGTAACGCCGCTTATCAAGTCGATATAGCGTTTCCCATCGGGGGCGTACATATAAATGCCTTGCGCATGATCCACCTCCAGACCTATAGGGCCTTCAGTGGTCTGTGCCACATATTTATAGAATAAAGTTCTATCCAGAGACATGGGGGGAAAATCGAAAGTGCGAAACTTCAAAAGTTGTTTCGAAGGCGATATTATATATGTGATATATTGCTGAAAAGGATGTCAGAAGAGGGCGAGTTTCCACATACATGCCTTGCTATCTCTTTCTGCGGTGGAGCAGATAGGGCAACATCACCTGTTCGAAGCCTTGCGCCACATCCACGGGTATATAGTCTATGTGATACTTCAGCGCACGTTGCCCTAGCTCGTCCACTTGGCGCGTCATCTGTATGCGGTAGGCTTCTGCCACCTGGTTGGGGAAGAGCTTCAGACGACGGTTGCTCTCCATATCGATAAACTGCAGCGGCTTACGGCCGAAGTTGAAGTCCACCTCCAGTGCGCGGTCTATGGTGTGGAACAGCAGCACCTCCTGCTTGTTGTAGCGCAGGTGGCGCAGTGCATCGAAGAGGAGTTCACGCTGCACGTCGTCGATAAAGGCATCCGTAAACAGCACCACCATGCTGCGCCTGTGCATCCGTTCCGCCATCAGATGCAGCGTCTCTGCCAGCTGTGTGCCATGGCGTTCCATCTTGTCGCCCTGCACAGGCGTCAGCAGTTCGCTCAGCACGCCATAGAGGTGATGCTGATGGATTACGCCGCTGCGCACGTCGGTCTGCAGATTCACCTGGTTGCTGAACAACGTGAGACCAAAGGCATCGCGCTGCCGTTGCAGCAACTCCACCAGCAGCGCAGTGGCATATACAGCGAAGGTCAGTTTATTGGGATGTCGAAGGTCGCACTGCCCCTGAAGGGGGAAATACATGCTACCACTGTGGTCCAGTATCAGATGACAGCGCAGGTTGGTCTCCTCCTCATAGCGTTTCACAAAGAGCTTGTCGGTACGGGCATACAGTTTCCAGTCGATATGGCGGGTACTCTCGCCAGTGTTGTACTGGCGATGTTCGGCAAACTCCACGCTGAAGCCATGGAAGGGACTCTTGTGAAAACCCGTGATGAAGCCTTCCACCACCTGACGGGCAAAGAGTTCCAGCGACTTATATTTCTCTAATTCTTCGAACACGACGACACGCCCGTTAGGATATTAACCTCCAAGACCACTAGCGGACACAAACAATTGTCGCAGATGCTGGTACTGCGTCTGCGGCAATATGATCCTAACATGCTTTAGCGATATTACATCAAGGAATCCAACTTGTCCGTCAGCGTCTTTTTGCCCACCAGACCTACGCTCTTGTCTTTCAGCTCGCCGTTCTTCAGGAACAGCACGGTGGGGATGTTGCGCACACGATACTGTGCGGCCACGCCAGGCGCTTCTTCCACATCCACGTTTATTACCAGTGCCTTACCTTCGTATTCCTTGTCTATTTCTTCCACAACGGGAGCCAAGGCCTTGCAGGGTCCGCACCAGGTGGCGCTGCAATCTATCATCACAGGAAGATTTGTCTTAATAACTTCTGCGAAGTTGTCATCGTTAACTTTTAGTGCCATAAGTATTTACTTATTTTTAAGGGTTAATTTTTGAGAATGCAAAGATAGCATTTTTTTCCATTATGTGTGAAGTATTTGAGGAAAAACATCACTAGCCAATTTAAGAAATAGGGGGGAGTCGCCCTATGTATCCCCCTGCGTCGTAGTTCCACACAAGAAACATGCCACAAATGGCCAACCGTCGGCAATGCAGACACATCGTCACTGCAATATGACAAAAAGGCAGATGCAAGAAGATTAACCTTTTTTAACAGCACGCAGTCGCAACGTTTCATGAAAAATAGGTGTCTTTTGTACGTTTCAAGGAACAACGAATCCCTCGCGGCAACATTATTCTATTACGAACAATATAAAAAATTGCAGGACAAAGATTTTGTATAACTTTGCACTCTGAATTCCACGAAGTAATCACCCTATCGACCTGATATAGAGATGAAAATAATGAAACACACTACACTACTTGTCGCTGTTGTGGCATCTATGCTCTGTGCCAAGGTACAGGCGCAATGTCCAGAAGTGGGCTACGAAAGAGCATCCACCAACCCCCGTTATGTTGCCAATGGCTGGGACACCGCCCTCACCTGCGCCAAGCCAGGCCTCATCCTGATTCCCGATTACACCGCCACGGCAATGCGTGTGAACAGCCGTTACAAAGTGGAAGCCATTCCATACAACCCGCCAGACACTTCCTTCCACTCCACTGCCGGCGGTGGAGGCACACTGAACGTGAATCAAGACGACTATTACGATGCCACTGCCATGCAATTGCCGTTCCCCTTCAACTTCTTCGGACGCAACTACAGAACCGCCGTCGTCGGGCCCAACGGCAACGTCTCGTTCGACGCTTCCAAAGCGGGCCAACACTGCTCCTATAGCTGGAGCGGCACCATTCCCAGCACCAGTTTCGCCGAGAAGAACCAGATATTTGGCGTATACGAGGACATAGACCCCCAGCCCAGTCACGGACAGAGTGGCGTGCCATTCGAAGGAATGTACAAAGCAGTGTACGGTGCCTATCCTTGCCGAAAGCTGGTTGTGAACATTAATGGCATTCCTGGGTACGGACAGGGATCTTCAGGGGCACCCACACACTACCAGAAATCGCAGATAGTGTGCTACGAAGGCACCAACATCATCGAGGTGCATGTCAACAAAAAAACTTCAGCTCCCACTACCAACACTTCCTGCGGAGCCATACTCGGCATCTTGAACCCTACCGGCGACACCGCTTTCGTGGCCCCCGGAAGATCCAACTTCCTAACCAACATCACCACCCCCGAAGCATGGCGTTTCACCCCCTTAGGCGACACCATCATCAACTTTAAGTGGTATCGCGGCGAGGACACCAATGCCGCCAACGAAATTCGCGCCGTAATGGGACCCGACAGCCCAGAACCTGGCAACGACACCTTGATAATGATAAACGACACGCTGAACCAAGGCGGCAACCGCCATGGCACGCTGATTATCGTACCCTCGCGCCTCTCCGTGCAGAACCTCACCGTGTCGCAGCCCATCACTGTGCGCATGATATTCACCAGCGCCGGCATACAGACCAACGGCAAACCAATCATCTACGATATGTGGTACACCTTCCACATAGGCGTGGATCAGGACAAAGAGTTCACCATCACGCCACGTCACCGCAAAATGTGCCGCAACGAGCGCGACACCATCGACATCACCATCCCCCAGGATGCCACGTCGCCGATACGCAAGATAGACTGGAAGTTCACCGACGGCAGTTACAACGAATCCTCCGAAGGACGCGTGCGGCAGGCCCTCAGCCCCCAGGGCAACACGGGCGTAGATAGCACCTCCACCTCTATGTACCTAGGCAACTACAACTGGCCATTCGGCACCGATCGCTTCATGGACACCGTCATCGCCATCGCCGATATCACCTTCGAGAACGGCTGCACGAACAGCGACACCGTGTGGCTCTTCTACGTCAACAACAAGAACGTGATCACAGACACCCACACCTGCGAAGGCGTGCCTTTCGTGTTCCACGGACATGAATACTCCGAGATAAACACCTACAACGTACCCATGGACACCCTGGGCTGTCCATACACCGCCGTGCTGAAGCTTGCTGTCAAGGACACCGACTTCGTCATTTGGCCCTATAAGGACTGTCATCCTTACACCTGGGGCGACAGAACATACTACGAGTCCACCAACGCACCGCGCTACACCTTCAAGAACCGCTGGGGATGCGACAGCACCGTGAACCTGCATTTCACCATGGACAAGTCGCTAAAAGCCATCATCGAAGTGACACCCGAAAAGGCGACCCTGGACAACCTGAACATTGCATTCAAGGATGTCAGCTTGGCCAGCGTGAGCCGCAAATGGATACTGCCCGACGGCAGCAACAGCACCGATGTCACCACCTATTTCAACTTCCCCACCAGCCAGGATAGCATCACCACCATGCTCGTCGCCATCAGCAATTTCGGCTGCCAGGACACCACTAGCGTCACCGTGCCTCTGCTCAAGGAGAGCATCTGGTTTCCCAACGCCTTCACTCCAGGCCGCGAGGAAAATCCCTTCTTCGCGGTGAAAGGCATAGGCGTGGTGAGCCTGCACGTGGACATCTACAACCGCAACGGATCCTACGTAGGCGGTTGGGACGGCATCGATGGCCACTGGGACGGTCTGGACCGCAACGGCGACACCTGCCCGCAGGGAGCCTACGTATATATAGCCAAATACACCACTGTAATCAACCCTCAAAGTCCCCTCACCAAGAAGGGTACCATTCTGCTCATCCGATAACAACACTCATACCATGAAAATAGCCATCATTGGCGCCACCGGCCTCGTGGGAGGTGTCATGCTTCAAGTGCTGCAGGAACGCGGCTTCGCAGACGAAGAAATCATCGCAGCAGCATCCCCCCGATCCGTGGGGAGAACCCTCCCTTTCGCGGGGCGCACACTCACCGTCGTCAACGTGGAATATGCCATCTCGCAGCATCCCCGCTTCGCCATATTCAGCGCAGGAGCAGCACCCAGCAAGGAATATGCCCCGCGCTTCGCCGAGGCAGGCACCACGGTGATAGACAACAGCAGCGCTTGGCGCAAGGATGCCGACACACCCTTGGTGGTGCCGGAAATCAACATCGACGTGGTGAAGCCAACAGACCGCATCATTGCCAACCCCAACTGCAGCACCATCCAGATGGTGCTGGCCATCAGCCGCCTTCACAGCCGCTACGGCATACGCCGCATCGTGGTGAGCACCTACCAAAGCGTCACCGGCACCGGGATGGAAGCCATACGCCAACTGGAACACGAAGAGCAACTGGGTATCCAGAATCTCAAGGAATACTACGCCCCCTGCCAGTGTGCCGAATGCCGTGCCAAGCGCCAGCAGGAACCCTGGGCCATAGAGCCGCAGGCACGCGACTATCCCATGAAGTACCCCTACCAGATACACCGCAATCTGTTCCCCTACGGCGGCGACTTCCTGCCCGGCGACTACACCACCGAAGAGCAAAAACTAGTAGACGAAACGCGCAAGATCCTGCACGACGACACCGTCCAGATCACCGCCACAGTGGCACGTGTGCCAGTGGTGGGAGGTCACAGCGAGAGCGTGAACCTGGAGTTTCGCGAGGACTACGACATCGCTGAGGTGCGGCAGCTGCTACACAACACCCCTGGCGTGGTGCTCTACGACGACCCCTCGCACCTGCGCTTCCCCATGCCCATCATGGCGGAAGGACGCGACGAAGTGTTCGTAGGACGCGTGCGCCGCGACAACAGCCAGCCACGCAGCCTCAACCTGTGGGTGGTAGCCGACAACATTCGCAAAGGTGCCGCCACCAACGCCATACAAATCATGCAAGCCCTCATAAATCGATAATTACTTAGTCTCATTTATTCCCCACAATAATGCGTCGCACCCTGCTCCTCGCCCTTTTGCCATTCCTTTTCATCGGCTGCGGCAAGCACCCCCTGCTGGAAGAGACACACAACTTCAACAATCAAACTTGGATGCGATTCGAACCGGAGCAATACCAGTTCCAGATTAAGAACGCCGACGACTGCTACGACATCCGCCTCCGCCTTCGCGTGGACACCACTGTCTTCACCGCCAACGAGCTGCCGCTCATCATCGACCTCTACAACAGCAACGACGAGCACCGCAACTTCTCCGTCACCGCACGTGTGCACAACAGCAACGGCACCCTCAACGGCACCCGCCTGGCACAGTTCGTGGACATCGACGTGCCCGCCAAGAAATATTTCTTCTTCAACAGCGCTGGCATCCAGCGCATCGAAGTGAAGCAGGCTACCAGCCACTACGAGCTGCCCGGCATCAACGCCCTAACCGTCACCGTGCAGACATCAGACATGAGTAAGAAGTGATCGACGCCACCACCAACCCCCACATCGACCGAATAGCCTTAAGGCTAAAAACCTTGCCCGAGACACCAGGAGTATACCAATACCTGGACACTGCGGACACCATCATCTATGTGGGCAAGGCACGCAACCTGCGCCGACGCGTCACCTCCTACTTCCAGCGCTACAATGACCATTCGCCAAAAATCAAGATGCTAGTGCGCAACATCTGCGACATCCGCATCACCGTCACGCCCTCCGAGGTCGACGCTCTACTGCTGGAGAAC
>CAMURW010000016.1 GCA_947097635.1 uncultured Bacteroidales bacterium | reverse complement strand
AAAGGGCTGCATATAGAAAAAAAATAAATAATCTCGAAGTAGACGCACAATATTATTGTGTTGCTTTCGTTTTACATCCAAAACATAACGTAAGAGTTGTTATTAATATTGTTCTTACTCTAAGAAAAACATGAAATTTTATTAAACATGAAAAAATTAAGCATTTTATGTGTCGCCGTCGCTGCTCTGCTGGCGATGGCAAGTTGCACCAGCAGGAAAGACGCAGAGGCTATGGCTCAGCGCAGTATCGACAGCATGCAGCAGATAGTGGACACCAAGGATGGGGAGATAGACGCATTGTTCGACGTGCTGAATGAGATAGAAGACAACCTGTCCATCATTTCCACCAAGTACAGCAACGTGCAGGAGATGAAGCGTGGCAACGTGGAGGCCAACTACAACGTGAAAGGTGAGATCACCACCCAGATCAACACTATTGAGAAGATGCTGGCCGAGAACAAGAAAAAAATCGCCAGCCTGAACAGCAAGATTGCCTCCATGGGCGAGAAAAACAAGCAGCTGCAGGAGTTCGTCGCCAAGCTGGAGGCACGTATGGCGGACCAGGAAAAGCAGATTAATGAACTTACCGCCGACCTTCAGAAACACAAAATCCTCATCGCAGGCCTTCATCAGACGGTGGACACGCTGACCAGCTCCAACGCTGCCAAGCAGGCCATCATCGACCAGCAGACCGCCAGTGCCAACAAGGCCTATTTCATCGTGGGTACCTACAAGGAGCTGAAGGAACTAGGCGTGGTGAACAAGTCCGGTGGCTTCATAGGCATTGGCAAGAAGCAGAGCACCAACGAGAATATGCCTACCGAGCACTTCACCGTGATAGACCGCACGAAAGTCAGCACCATCACCGTGGAAGAAGAGAAAGCCGTGGTAATCAGCCGCCATCCTGCCGACAGTTATGAACTGGTAATGGACGACAACGACGACGACGTTGTCGCTTACCTCAAGATACTGAACCCCGCCAGCTTCTGGAAATACACTAGCTATCTGGTCATCTCCACGAAATAAAGCTTGCACCTACAACGAACGCAGTCCAATAGATTCTCGTAAAAGAAAACGAGCGGCAAACAGGGCCTGTGCATATATAACGGCCCTGTTTTTTTATTTGATTATCCGCAAAAGACCCAAAGTGCAAGGTTTTAGGTATACCTTGTTTTAGCCCAAAGTGCATGCAAACGAAGCCTTCTTCGTGCACCCCAGCGGGACATTATTCCCCAAGGAGTGCATGCAGCAGTAGCCTCTACCGGGACACGGGCGAAGATAGATTATTGTGATAGTCCGCAATGGGTCCTATATTTTGCTTCTAAATCGTGAAAAAACTGAAGCGCTGCAAATGGATAATAGCTTCATGGGGAAAGATGAAACTTAAATAATTCAATAAATGCAGTTATTGTTTGCAGTTAAGTGCAAGTGGCTTGAAGTCTGCAAGTTAGAGGTTGGAAGCCATGCATCGAGTAATGATATGGGTTCGGAATGGGTCGGGCATGGGTCGAGCATGGGTCGAGAATGGGTCGGGAATGGGTCGGAAATTTCCGAAGCAGCCTCGTCGCAAGCGCGGCACGGCGGCGACTTCTTCCGGTAGCCCGAGAAGATGGTCTCGGTAGTATGCATTACGTCCTAAAGGAGGCGAAGCAAGGCGCTTCGCCACGATACCGACTGAAAGGCACTCCTCCATAGCGAAACGGTACGCTGTTTGTTTTCCGCTATGTTGCCGGAAGTCCACAGGGCATCCTTCATATCCCCTGGTCTTTGCGATAAGTACACCGTGTGGACCATCATCTAGATGTTCTTCTTCTCATGGCTGATGCCATGGATTACCCACTCGGAATGCTCCGTTGGTGCTTTTTACGGATAAACATGTCGCACAGGGGTAAGTGTGTATGTGCATACACGGCTTAATGTTAATGTATTAGCAAATACGTATATACCACGCAACACGCCAATGTGCGTGCATTATACACCCCCACGCCTGATGCTTCGCTTTATCTCCCGTTCCGACCGTTCAGGTCCGTTTGTGTGTGGCTTGGCAAATACGGCATGAGATGTGTCCAGAAAAACAGATGCTGAGGGTCAGAAAAAATGCCGGGGGGTCGCATGCCCCCCGGCGGTGTATCTTGTCGTGCCACGCGGGATGTGGCACGGTGAGTGTGTAATCGGTGGTATGTGTTTATAGGTTCTCTGCCCAGGTGATGTATTTGTCTATGTCGCGGTATTCCGTGCTTTCGGGATATTGCTCTTTGATTTTCTGGAAGTTGGCTTTGGCGTTCTCGCCGTTGCCTTGCATAATTTCTATCATGCCTGCTTTGAACAGCGCCATGGGCGTGGTGATGAAGTTGTCGTCCATTTTGGCGGCTTGTTCGTAGAGCTTCAGTGCACCCGTGTTGTTGCCCAGTTCGCATTCTGCATCGCCTTCGGCAATCTTGGCGAGGATAGGGGTGAAGGTGTCCTTGCCTTTGTAGTGCCTCAGCATCTTGGCGGCTTCTTCGTAGTTGCCTAAGTGCAGATAGCAGAGTCCGGCCTCGTACTTGGCACGTTTGCCGGCTTTGGTATTGCCGTAATGGTCCGCAACTTCCAGAAATCCAGCGTGTTTCTCATTGCCTTCCAACGCGGTCTTGTAGTCGTTCTGGGCCAGGAATTGCTCGGCGGCGAAGATGGCGTCGTTGGCTTTCGCCTGACGGGGCTGGAAATAGAAACGACGGAGGCCAAAGAAGCCTAAAATAACCACTAAAATGACCGCTACTACGATAATTATCGCCTTTTGGTTCTTGACGATGAACTGTTCCGAGTTGGAGATAACCTCTTCTACGTTAACGTTTTTCTCTTGGTTTTCTTGTTCCATTTTTTATCAAAAATTGATTTTTTCAAAGTTGCAAAGGTAAGCAATTTATTTGAAATGCACGATTTTTTTTTCAGAATCATGTTTTTTCCATGATGGTGGGACGCGGCAACGTCTTCCTTTATCAGCCTGAAAATAAGCATTATGAAAATTAATATCAAAAAAACTTGAAGATTTTCTTGGGCTATATGTTTTTTTTTATTATTTTTGCATTCGTAATAAAACTACTTTTTCTACTACGATGAATACTGAAACCAAATATATGGGGTTGAACGTGAAAAGCCCTATCATTGTGGGTAGCTGCGGCCTTACCAATAACATGGAAGACCTGGAGCAGTTCGAGGCTGCAGGAGCAGGTGCCGTGGTGATGAAGTCCGTCTTCGAGGAGCAGATACTGTTCGACATTAGGCGCAGCGCCAGCCAGATGTCCTCCATGGGTCACTTCGACGGTAGTTACGAGTATGTGGCCGCGCACGTGGCCGAGAACAGCATGACACGCTATTTCGAGCATCTGACCGACGTGAAGAAACACCTTCACATTCCCGTGGTGGGCAGCATCAATTGTTACAGTTTTGAGAACTGGCTGAACTATGCCAAGCGATTCCAGGATGCCGGCTGCGATGCTATGGAACTGAATATGGCTATTCTGCCTTACGAGACCAGCCTCAGCGGAGACGATGTGGAACGCCTGTTCTCCAACGTTATCACCACGCTGAAGAAAGCCATCACGATACCCATCTCCATCAAGGTGAGCCAAAACTTCACCGATATGGCCAAGTTCATGCAGCAACTCTCCTGGATGGGCATCAGCAGCCTCACGCTCTTCAACAAACCGCTGAATATTGACATCAACACCAATAGCATGGAGGTGGTCAACGCCACTGCCATTTCGGAACATGGCGATATTTATAATACGCTGCGCTGGGTGGCGATCCTGGCCAAGAAGCTGCGTTGCGAGATCAGTGCCTCAACAGGTGTCTTCACGGCCGACGACGTAGTGAAGATGCTGCTGGCGGGAGCACAAACGGTGCAGGTGGTCAGTGCTTTCTACAAAAACGGTGCCTCTTATATGAGGACCCTCAACGAGGGCCTGCGGCAGTGGATGCAGCAGAAGGGCTTTGGCAGCGTGGAGCAGTTCCGTGGCAAGCTGGCAGTGAAAACCAACGAGGCGGCCTCGATGTTTCTCCGCACGCAGTTTATGAAATATTTTGCCAAACTGGGCGAAGAATAACTTACTGCCAACATCAGGGTTACTGCCATTGTCAAAGAGTTTCCTTGCCATCAGCCGGCGGATCTCCATTATACTAGAAGGTATTGCCTCTTGATTTCTGCAAGATATGCCCACCATTAACAACTTAAACTTATTATATATGGACGAAAGAACTACTGCATTTTTCCGCTTTGTAGACCTCAGGGTATACTCCAAAGCATTGGACTACAGCAAATGGGTTATCACGATGCTCCAGATGCCTCGCAACGAGGGGGAAAGGCACCTCTTTGACGCTTTCTTCAACTCTGCCAACGACATTGCGCTCAACATTGCCGAAGGCTCGTCGCGCAACAACACTCAGTTCGAGCATTACCTCAAAGCCTCGAAAAGCGCCATCCGCCAATGTCTGTCCTACTCCGAGCTGTGCTACATCCTGGAAGTCTTCAATCAGGAACAACGCGAGCATTCACACGAGATGCTGATGGAACTGATGCGTATGATTGGCGCACTGATAGTGTCGCTGGGCAGAAGCAATCGCCGTCGCAGCGAAGATCGCGCCGATCACCCCCGCTATCCGCGTAACAGCGGAGACGACAGCGAACGCTACGACCACGACGAGGACTACAGGTCCGAGGCGAACGACGAGACAGGCACGGATGATGGTGTGCAAGATGCCAAACCAAACGCCGCCCCCTATATCGTGGACAAAAATTTCGAGAACGAATTTAATGGCATCTGAACGCGGCACCTCTCGACGCACACCACAAAACCTAACGAAAGGAGGAGGGCTGCCGTGCAAGCAATGTTACGCCAGCCCGTTCATTTGCCAGTAAAGCAACGCACTTCATTATGAATCCCAGAACATCATAAGGGTATGTATCCCGACCTCCCCAAACTGAAACATACAAGCAGTGGCAACTTTTTCCTCATAGCAGGCCCCTGTGTTATAGAAGACGAAATCTCGCCTTTCGAAATAGCTGAGCGACTGGTTGATATCACTGATCGCCTGCACATCCCCTTTGCCTTCAAGGCCAGTTATCGCAAGGCCAATCGCAGTCGCGTGGACTCCTTCACGGGCATAGGCGACTGGGAAGGTCTGGCCGTGCTGAAAAGGATAGGCGAGAAGTTCGATGTGCCAGTGGTGACGGACATACACAGCGAGACAGAGGCCGCAACGGCAGCCATGTATGTGGACGTGCTGCAAATCCCAGCCTTCCTGTGCCGCCAAACCTCGCTGCTGGCCGCCGCCGCCGAGACAGGGCGTGTGGTGAACATCAAGAAGGGACAGTTTTTGGCACCGTCGGCCATGAAGTTTGCCTGCGACAAGGTGCGCTACTTCGGGGGTAAGGATATAATGCTAACAGAACGTGGCACCACATTCGGCTACGAGGACCTGGTGGTGGATTTCCGCAGCGTAATGCAGATGAAAGCAAACAAGGTGCCTGTGGTAGTGGATATTACGCACTCCCTACAACGTCCCAACCAGCCAGAAGGAGTGAGCGGCGGCAATCCTGACATGATAGAGACCCTAGGTCGCGCGGCAGCGGCCGTGTGTGCCGACGGCATCTTCATGGAGACGCATCCCAACCCCGCCAAGGCAAAAAGCGATGGAGCCAACATGCTGCCTTTCAACTTGGCAGAAGAACTGTTGAGAAAGTTAGTGGCTATATATCGCGTTGCTAGGGAAGTGTAACTAACAGTGAATGGTATCGCATACTAAATAATAAAGATGGAACTAAACTTAACTAAACCCATTGTTTTCTTCGATTTGGAAACAACAGGTGTTCAGGTGGGACACGACCGCATCGTGCAAATCTGCCTCCTCAAGATATTGCCCGATGGCAGTCAGCAATGTGTCACCAAACTCGTGCGTCCTGCCGACGAGCAAGGCAAAACCTTGCCGATCCCACCGGAAACGACTGCCATTCATGGCATTACAAACGAAATGGTGGCCCACGAACCTTCTTTCAAAGAGCAGGCCTCCGAGATTGCCTCCTTCATAGGCGATGCAGATCTGGCAGGCTACAACAGCAACAAGTTCGACATCCCCCTCCTGGTAGAAGAGTTCCTGCGTGCGGGTTACAATTTCACGCTGCAGGGGCGTAGGATGGTGGATGTGCAGAGCATATTCCACAAGATGGAACAGCGCACGCTTAAAGCCGCCTATCGGTTCTACTGCGGAAAGAAACTGGAAAACGCACATTCCGCCGATGCCGATACAATGGCCACCTACGAGGTGCTGAAAGCAGAACTGGACCGCTACAATGGAACGGAATACGAAGAACACGACGGACGCGTGACAAAGCCTATTGTGAACGATATCGATGCGTTGGCGGCTTTTACCGCCAACTCGCAATGGGCCGACCTGGTGGGCCACATAGGCTACGACGAGCGCGGACACGAGGTCTTCAACTTCGGCAAATACAAAGGCAAAACGCTATACGAAGTGTTCGGAAAAGAGCCTTCATACTATGACTGGATGATGAAGGCCGACTTTCCTCTTTCCACAAAACATGTGGTGAGTCAAGTGTATGAGCGTATGCGCAAGGAGAAGCAAGAACGCCGCGAAAGGTACGAGCGCGAGACGCACGACAAGTTGGAACAGCTGAAAATGAAGTTTCAGGGAGAGAAATAGAGCTTCTCTCCGTCGGAGAGGCACAGTGCATCTACTTTATCTTGCAGCTCAGTACGGGCATGCCTTGAAGGGTGCCTGTCAGCACGTCGCCTATCTCTACTGTACCTACGCCGGAAGGCGTACCAGTGTAGATGAGGTCGCCGGTGCGAAGAAGCATATACCGAGATATATACGAGATTGTGTCGTCCACGCTGGTAAGCATATCGCGGGTGTTGCCGTGCTGCACTTCATTGCCATTCTTGGAGAGGATGAAGTTTATGTTCTGTATGTCGCCTCCCAGTGTTTCTAGGGGAATAAGGTCGCTGATTACGGCACTTCCGTCAAAGCCTTTGCTTTGTGTCCAGGGCAGTCCTTGGGCTTTGGCCTGCAGCTGCAGGTCGCGTGCCGTAAAGTCTATGCCAAGAGCCACTTGGCTGTAGTATCTGTGTGCCCAGCGCGGCTCAATTCCCTTGCCCACCTTGTCTATCCTCACCACCACTTCCGCCTCGTATTCCACACGGTGGCTGAAGGAGGGGTAGAAGAAAGGTTGCCCTTTCAGCAGCATGGCGCTGTCGGGCTTCAGGAACCACACAGGCTTGTAGGAGGGAACGAACAACTCCGCGTTGCAGTTTATGCCACTACGCTGCCGCAGGGCCTGTAGCTCCTGCGGTAGCATTTCTTTGATGTGCTCGCCATAGTTCTTGGCTAAACAAATTATCTTCATGCAATGGTCTTTACGCTTTTGTTCAATAATGATAGCTCAGGAGCGAACTAATCGCAAGGAAGCGAGGATTTTGGTTTTCGCCCTCCTGCGAATTCATTTCACAGAATATTCCAGGAACAGCGTCTGCGTCACGTTTTCGCCTTCTACACGGAGGGTGAGGGGGAGGAAGCTGGACACAGAAGGTGCCGTCTTGCGGTTGTCCAGTTTCAAGTATATGACCAGTTCTCTTCCAGGCTTCAAGGTGGTATAGCCTGTCACAGTGGCTTCTTCTACGCCAGGATTGATGTAGTCCAAGCGCTTTTCCACAGCGGCAGTGTGAGGCAGATGTACCTCTATGTCGCACACGGTGCCAGTTTGATATGTTCCCAGATGCTGTGCCCTGCCTGGCAGGCGAATGCAGCTGATTATCGTACTGTCGTCCTCCAGGTATTGGTAATCCTGAATTTCTATTCTGCGCTCCTTTGCAGCGTCTACGCTGTACACACTCTCGGCGGTTTGCTGGCGGCTGTTGCTCACTGTCTGGGGTGCTTTGCTGCTGCCGTATGCCACTTCGCGCAGTTGCAGGGAGCCACCTTCCGCCTCCTTGCGCATGTAACGCAGTAGCTCGCCGTTGTTCCATTCCATAATCTGATTTATGATTGTCGCCACGCGGCGTTTGCTCAGCGTAAAGTTGTACTGGCTGTTGTGAAGGGGGCTGGCGTAGCCCTCTATGGTTAGTCTTATGCGGCGTCCGTTTTTCAAATCTTGTCCCAGCAGGTCCAGGAAACGCTCGAATTTCTGACAGTTGCCTTGTACGTCGTGGTCGAAGAATCGGTCTATGGCTTCGCTGATGCTGTCGGCCTCCGTTCCGCTGTGTTCTGCATATTGCACACGCTTGTAGTTGTTGCGCTGGAACATGAAGGTGTTGTAGGTCTGGAAGTAGTTGAGCCTGGTGTGTGGGCTTTCGCTCTTGGGGTCTGGGCGGTCGTTGTCGAAATAGAGGGCAATAGGCAGCATGGGACGTATCAGTCCGCCGCGTTTTGCTATGGTGGCGCTGCGTTTCACCACTGGTTCGGACTCTGGCATCACGGGTTCGCTGTTCCAGCGGTAAATGTCGTTGCAGCAGGTGTTGCCGAAGATGTATCCGCTACCGTTGCGGTTCGATGTTAGGTATCCTGCGAAAGGGTCGTCGGCGTCCTGATTGTAGTAGATGTCGTTGGCGGGACTGTTGATGCTTCTTCCCAAATTCACAGGATGTTTCCAGCTGTCGCGGTTGCCTTCGCTGAAGAAGATGTCGTAACCACCATAGCCGTAGTGCCAGTTGCTGCTGAAATAGAGGCGTCCTTCGTGGATGCTGTAGAAGGGCGTGATTTCGTCGCCCACAGTGTTTACGGGGTAGCCTAAGTTGACGCAAGGCGTGGGCTCCATCTTGTCGTTGAGTATGGTATACCATAGGTCCATGCCTCCTACGCCGCCTGGTCGGTCGCTAGAAAAGAAGAGGATAATACTGCTGTCCGGAAGCATTCCAGCCGCGGGGTGCGTGGATGTGAAGCCTTCCTGGTTCACGTTGCCCCCCAGTGCTTTGGCTTTGCTGAAACGTTTGCCATTCCAGGTGATGTAGTAAATGGTGCTGTGTACGTTGGCATAGTTGTCGTCCACAATGCCGCGTGTGAAGAATATGATGTCGTGGATAGGGTCGAGAGCCACGTTGCCGCTATGTTCTTTCTTGCTGTTGATGCCCCATTCGTTGAGTTTTGGCAGACCCGTTTTGTTGCCGTCAGCCACCTCGCACTCGAAGGTCTGCATGATTACTATGCCATCGTTAAGCACTTTGGGATCTGCATTGTTGGCACTGGTGACGGCGGAATACAGCAATACTGGTGTTTTGAAGTTGAAGCGTAGTGCTCCGCTTTCATTGGCAGCCGTGTTTACGTTCTTGCTTTCGTGTTGCAGCCAGTAGTGCTGCTCTTCCTTGGCGTTGCCGTCTAGCAGCCATTGGCAGGATCGCATCTCCTGGCGGGCCCGCTGGTAATTGTCGCCTTCCGGTGGCACGGAGGTAATATATGCTTCGTAGTGTACCAATGCACTATCGTATAGCCCTTGGCAGCGCAGCATGCGTGCCAGATGGTACTGGCATTCGGGGAATTTGCGTGCTTCCCTGCTCTGCAGTATGGTGTAGTATAGTTGCGTGGCACCGGCGTAGTCGTTGCTGGCGCGCGATGCCTCGGCCATTTTGTACACCAGCTGCATATCTTCGGGAGCCACCACGGCAGCCAGGGCGTAGTAGTCGTAGGCGGTTTTGTAGAGTCCCGCCGCCATAGCGTCGTCGCCGTCGCAGACAGGACATCCGCTTTGTGCCATTGCGGCAATGCAGAATGTAGCGAAAAGGGAAAGGGTGCATATTCGTCTCATAGGCAATATTTTTCTGTGTGTGGGTGATGGGGGGAAAGAGTTTAGGTTGATATTGTTAGATGATAGGGCATGGCAGTGCTTTGTGTTTCAGATGCGTGCCGCGATCCAGTTTGTAGATGATCTGCAATTCGAAGGCTCCTATGCTTCTGCTGGCTGCTGTCAGCTTGGAGATGTTGGCATCGTAGCAGAAGGCAAGGGTGAAAGCGTTGTAGTCCAAAGACAGCACGACATTCAGGGCATCGCGCCAGCGATAATATAGTCCTGCGGACATTGCCAGCAGGTTGCGGCTGTCTTCGCTGAGAAACCATTTGGCATCCATTCCGAAGAGATACTCGCTGTAGTTGCGTTGCCATTGCAAAGCCAGCATGGGCAGCAGCGACACGTTGTCCCAGTATCTGTATTCTGCGCGTGCATAGATGTTGTAGTGACGTTCCAGGTAAGTGTCCTTGAGTGCCAGGTAGCTGATATTGGGTCGGTTGAGGTTGTGTGCCGCTGCTCCCACCTTGATGTACACCCCCTCTCTGGGTTGGCAGTACCACGCCATTCCTGCGCCTATTAGTGGGTAGTTGACGTTTTGGTCTGCCACCACGTCCCGGCTGTCCAGGAAACGTGCGTTGGCAATATCGAATCCGCTTTGCCCCCATCCTCCTTGCATGCCTATGCTGACGATGATGGCATCGTTAAGTGCCTTGTAGTAGCTGAGGATGGCGTTTGCGGCCATGTTGCCGTAGCTCAGCTCACCCTCTCTGTCGGCGTAGAGTATGGCACCCAGGCTCAGCCCATCGCGCTGGTAGCGCCGGTGCAGTAGGGAGTATTCCGCTGTCACCGCGATGGTTTGGAAAGGATTTGTCACCGAGGCCCATTGGTTGCGATAGGCCAGCCCGAAGCGTCCTGTGCCTTCGAAGAAGCCGCTATAGGCGGGGTTGAGGAGGAGTGGGTTTACGTCGGGCTGTGTAAAGTGAATGTCTTGTGCCACAGAAGTTTCCGTCCACATCAAGCAACACATCAGCATACTTCCTGTCAGGAAGCGCTGCACGGGTCGTGTGTGTGGTCGTTTCTTCATCAGCGCAACAGTGAGAATGGGTTGTGGGGGGCTTCTCTGTCCTAATGACGAAAGGGTGTGCTTGTCAGTCTCTTGTGTAGGCGGTGAGGCTGAGGTCGGCGAAGTCTTTTTTCAGGTATTTGAAATAACCAGCTATGCCTACCATTGCGGCGTTGTCGGTACAGAACTGCATTTTGGGGATGAAACATGTCCAGTGGTGCTTTTCTCCCATCGCCGTCAGTTGGCTGCGCAAAGCACTGTTGGCACTAACGCCTCCAGCAATGGCCACCTGGCGTATGTTGCTTTTGTTGGCGGCTTTCTCGAATTTGCGCAGCAAGAAGCCCACGATGCATTGTTGTATGCTAGCGCACAGGTCGGCCTTGTGCTTCTCTATGAAGTTGGGATCCTCTTTCAGCTGGTCGCGCAGATAGTAGAGGAAACTGGTTTTTATGCCGCTGAAGCTGTAGTTGTAACCTTCTATCTGAGGTGTGGCGAAATGGTATGCATCCGGATTTCCTTCTTTGGACAGCTGGTCGATGATGGGCCCTCCAGGATACCCTAAGTCCATAATCTTCGCCGCTTTGTCGATGGCTTCGCCAGCGGCATCGTCGATGGTCTGCCCCAGCACTTCCATGTCGAAATAGTCGCGTAGGAGGATGATTTGTGTGTGCCCGCCGCTCACCAGCAGACACAGGAAAGGAAACTGTGGCACTACGCTTTCGTTGCTGTCCTTGATGAAATGGCTTAGCACGTGTGCCTGTAAGTGGTTGACTTCTATTAGTGGAACGTTCAGTGCCTGTGCGAGGCTCTTGGCGAAACTAACACCCACCAGCAGACTGCCCAGCAGACCGGGGCCACGTGTGAATGCTACGGCATCGATTTGCTCTCTTGTGATAGCTGCGTTGTGGATGGCGGTATCCACCACGGGCACAATATTTTGCTCGTGAGCGCGTGATGCCAGTTCGGGTACTACGCCGCCATATTGGTCGTGCACTTTTTGCGAAGCAATGACGTTGCTCTGCAAGCGGTCGTCATTAAGAATGGCGGCAGAGGTGTCGTCGCACGACGATTCTATAGCCAGGATGATTGACATAAGATATTTGTCTATAATATATTATATGGTATGTTACACCTAATAAAAGGTGTATTATTAGCAATTGCAAATTTACTAAACTTTTTCGAGATATAAGAAAAAAATCGCGATAAATGGAAAAAACAAAAAAGGAGGCGCGGAGGTCACCTCATAGCTCAGCACCCTTTCCGTTTATAGAACAGCGTCTTAATGTGTGTAATTGAAAAAAAACGTGTAACTTTGCACTACAAAAAATTGTTTCAGTAATTCGTAACTACTGATGAACGAAAGAAATACGGAGAAAACATTCTCGCTGGAGAGTGTCGACTATGCTCACTTTTGGGGCAATGACGACAGGCTGCTGAGGTTTGTGCGTGTGCTGTTCCCAAAGTTGAAACTGGTGATGCGCGGCGAAATGCTGAAAACTATCGGCAGTGCCGACGACATCTCTGCTTTCGAAGCCAAGCTGGATGCTATGACGGCC
>CAMURW010000015.1 GCA_947097635.1 uncultured Bacteroidales bacterium | reverse complement strand
ATGGAAAAAGTAATGACCGACATCATGTTCGACCTGCCCTCCAAGAACGGTACCAAAATGCGTATCACCAAGAAGCTGGTGGACGACGCCCTCAACACCAAATAATCCCGTCCCAAGTAAGAATATCCAGCCATGCACCTACGTCTCACCAAAGAGTTCAACTTCGAGATGGCACACGCACTTACCGGCTACGACGGCAAGTGCCGGAACATACACGGCCACTCGTATCGTCTGTTTGTCACTGTGGAAGGTAGCCCCATCACCGATGCCGCCTCCCCCAAGCAAGGAATGGTGGTGGACTTCGGCGACCTCAAGAAAATTGTAAACGAAAGCATCGTGGCCCCAATGGACCATGCCTTCGTTATCTCACGCGATTCGCCCTTTAATACCTTTCGGATGCCTGCCAATAAGACGGTGGTGGTGGATTTCCAGCCCACCTGCGAGAACCTGCTGACTCATTTCGCCCAGCAGTTACAGCCGCGCCTGCCCAAGGGGGTGAGGCTCTATAGCCTGCGGCTCTACGAAACTGCGACATCCTATGCCGAACTGTTCCTGTAATGAAAAATGACCTGTTTTCGACATTTCCTCTCACTTGTCGAAAAAAAAGTGTATCTTAGCACGTCGAATTAATGTAATCCACTTCCAATAAAGAGGTCTTATTGCATTGATACTAATATATTTATGTTCATTTTGAAGAAAAGAATCCATATATGAAAACGTTCAAAAAAGGGTTTGTCCTGTTGATAGTTTCTGTCTTAGTGGCACAGGTTGGTTTTGCACAGACTAAAAGTTTGGCGGAGAAAGCCGACGACCTCTTCAACCAGAACCGTTACCTCGATGCCCTGGAAGCCTATGAGAAATCCTACGACAAAATTCGCTCCAATAAAGCGGAGAAAAATCGCGTGTATTTCCAGATGGGTGAATGCTACAGGCTGATGAATAACTTCCCTAAGGCACAACGTGTGTACAAACGCCTCATCAACTCGGAGTACTACAATACGGAGCCCAAGATATATTATTACATGGCCGAGATGAACCGTTTTCAGAACAAGTTCGACGAGGCGGACGAATACTATGCCAAATACCTGGAACTAGTGCCCGACGACAGTTTTGTGCGGAAACGGAAAGCCAGCCTCACCTATGTAAACCAACTGTTCCTGGAACGTACACGCCACGAGATAACACGTAAGGACGACTGGTGCACAGACTACAACGACTGGAGTCCCCGCTTCATGGGCAATGACACCAGCAAACTGGTATTCGCCAGTTCGCGTTTCGAGGGCGCCGACAAGAAGAGTCACGATGCCTGGACAGGACAAGCCTTCTCCAACCTGTACTACGTGTACCAGGACAGGCGCGGCCAGTGGAGCAAAGAACCCGAACTGCTGGACAACACTGGCCACGTGAATACTGGCGTTAACGAGGGAGAGCCCGTATTCAGCAAAGACGGCAACACCATTTATTTCTCGCGCTGCGATGCCAAAGAGCATCAAACGCAGGGCTGCTATATCTACTATTCCAAGAAAGGCACTGCCTCCGACGATGGTAACAAAAAAGGCAAAAAAGGCAACAAAAAGGATAACGACGACAAAGCCAACATGAACGGAGAGTGGAGCGAGGCAATAAAGATAAACCTGGGCGACACGATGTACAACTATCTCTATCCTGCACTCACCGAAGACGAACTGACTATGTACTTCAGCAGCGATATGCCAGGCGGCAGCGGCGACTACGACCTGTGGATGGCCACGCGCAGAAGCGTGGAAGACACCTTTGGACACCCCATGAACTTAGGCACCGTGCTGAACACCGAAGGACGCGAAGTGATGCCCGTGATGCGCGACGACAGCACGATGTACTACAGCAGCAACGGCCTCCCTGGCGTGGGTGGACAGGATCTCTTCGAGACACACAGGGAGGGACGCAGATGGAGCAAACCCCGCAACCTGGGCATACCCATCAACTCCTCATATGACGAGATGAGCATCGTCTTTTACCCCGAAGGCAACAGCGAGATGGAGGAACGCGGCTATTTCAGCAGCAACCGTCCCTTCGAAGACCCACACAACCGCAAGACTAAGAAGAAAGGCAAGAAAATAGCACCTATCAACGACGATATCTACTATTTCCAGTTGCCCCCGCTGCTTTACAGCATAGAGGGTACCGTACGCGACGAGAAGAGCATGCAGCTTATCAACAATGCCAAAGTGCGCATCGTGGGCAACAACAATACCAGTTTTGAGACCTACACCGACAAAAACGGCTTCTACCGCTTCGACGAGACGCAGATCAAGCGCAACGTCATCTACAAGATGTATATCTCCAAGGTGGACTACTTCTCGCTGGAAGGCAGCGAAAGCACCTGCGGTTATAATACCGACAAGAACATCGTACACGACTTCCGCATAGAGCCTGTGCCACGACAGCCAGTAGTGCTGCCTGAGATACGTTTCGACCTGGCAAAATGGGATCTCAAGGAAGAGTTTCTGGACAGCTTGATGGACCTGTACCTCGTGATGGTGAACAATCCCAACATCGTGGTGGAACTGCGTGCGCATACCGACTGCCGTCCCTATCTGGGTCTCACCAACGACACCCTCAGCCAGCGTCGCGCACAAAGCGTGGTGGACTACCTTATCAGCCGCGGCATAGAACCCGAGCGCCTGGTGGCCAAAGGCTATGCCGAACGTGTGCCTCGCACGCTGGACTGCAATATGACGGTGCGCGTGAACGGACATCCCTATACCTTCAGTGCAGGCACCACGCTGGAATGCGATTTCATCGACGGCATACCGAACAAGGAACGTCAAGAAGCAGCACATCTGCTGAATCGCCGACTGGAGTTCATGATACTGCGTACTGACTATGTCTCCAAAACGCTGATAAATAACCTCGTCGCCGACAGCACCGCAGCGAAGCGCAACGAAGACGGCAAGGTGATAAACCTGGTGGAGACGTCAGTGGAGCATATAGACTATGTGCCAGAGATTATCCACGACGAGGCCACCATCCCCGCCACTATGATCTCCTCCTCCAAAGGCGAAATACAGTGCATAGTGAATGGTGCACAGATGCCCATGCTCATCGACGAACGCTATGCTGAGCCTGTGGCTATGAGCTGGGCGGAAGCCATGAACTTCCTCTACCAGCGTCGCATCAACAAGGAAGACTTCCCGCAGCGCGACAATGCCTTCGATCATGAAGGCAACATCTTGGACAAAGCCACCATTGTATTCAAGGAGATGCAGATAGGGCAGAAACGCGTGCACAACGTGGAAGTGGTTGTAGTGAAAGGCATAGACTACAAGTTTATCATCAACAAAATAGGCCTGCAGCAGTTTGGCAACTACGACTTCGACAAACAGAACGGCAAACTCTACTTCAAAGACTGATACCAACACCCTCTATCAAGTGCCTCCTGTCCTCTCCCCCAAGGCAGGAGGCATTGTGCTATATAAAGAAGCCGATAAAAAATCATGCGAAATACCTTACTCACCATCACAGGCCCTACAGCCTGCGGCAAAACGGCAGTGGCGGCAGAATGTGCCTATCGTCTGCAGGGTGAAATCATCAGTGCCGACAGCCGTCAAGTGTTCCGAGGCATGGATATTGGCACAGGAAAGGATCTCAAGGACTACGACATACATGGCATCCGCATTCCCCGCCATCTCATCGACATCCGCGATGCCGGCGAGGAATACAGCGTGTACCAGTTTCTGAACGACTTCAAGGTTGCCTATCAGGACATTATCTCGCGTGGCAGAATGCCTATCCTGTGTGGCGGCACAGGGTTGTATGTGGACAGTGTGGTGCGCGGATACGCACTCAGCGATGCCCCTATGGACGATGATTTCCGCAGCAGCATAGCCTCCTGCAGCAACGACGAGCTGACGCAGCGGCTGGCAACGCTCATCAAGCTGCACAATCACACGGACACGGAGACGCGCGAGCGGCTGGTGCGAGCACTGGAAATTGCAGAATATCAGCGGACAAATCCAGACCGCCACGTGCAGCTGCCGCCCATGCGGCATATAATAATAGGTATCAGCTACCCCCGCCAGCAGGTGATAGAACGCATCGGTGCACGTCTACGTCAGAGACTGCAGGAAGGAATGATAGAGGAGGTGCAGAGGCTGATAGATAGCGGTGTCCCCACTGCCCGCCTGTTGCGTTATGGTCTGGAGTACAAGCACGTCACACGCTTCCTGCTGGGAGAATGTTCCCTTCAGCAGATGGAAAAAGACCTCTATACCGACATCCGGCGTTTCAGCAAACGCCAGATGACGTGGTTCCGTCGCATGGAACGCAATGGGGTGAACATCCTCTGGATAGACGGCACCCTGCCCTTGGAGGACAAAGTGGAGGAGATACTGGCACGTGCGAAAATCTGTTAAAAAAGGCGAAGAAACATCGCAATTATTGTCTTCTAAATAGTGCAACGAAGACCTGTTGAAGAAAAATATTTGCTTTACGACACCCTCACAAAAAATTGTGTCTTAGTGCAATAATTTTTTTTCTCCTTCACTAAAGAAAATAATTCGCAAAGAAAATTGTGCAGTTGAAAAAAAAATATTACTTTTGCACCTCAAATGAATGTTAAACTAAATCATCAAGATATTGAGTATAGCTCTACCAGTTTGAAACCCACAAAATACGTTTCTATGGACGAGACCACTTGCATGCCTACAGATAATGAGCTCATTTCGGCGTATCGCAACGGCGATTATAAAAGCTTCGACAAATTGTTAGAGCGTTATCAGGCCAAGGTGTATGGCTATATCATCTCTGTTGTAAAGGACAGGGACGTGGCTGACGACATCTTTCAAGACACGTTCTTTAAAGTAATATATACTATAAACTCAGGCTATTACAAGGACGAAAACAAATTCATACATTGGGTGATGCGCATTGCGCACAACCTAATCGTAGATAATTTCCGCCGTCTGGGTAAGATGCCCACGGTGCCCAACGCCCCAGGCTGCGAGGTGACAGATGTCATCAAAGTGCAGGACGGAAATGTCGAACGCGACATCATCAAGAAGCAGACGGGCAGCAATGTCCGGAAGTTGGTAAAAATGCTACCGCCCGAACAACGCCGAGTAGTCATTCTGCGGCACTATGGCAAATACGACTTCAAGGATATCGCTGCCAAAACGGGCGTCAGCATCAATACCGCACTGGGACGTATGCGCTACGCCATCATCAACTTGCGTCGCCTGGCAAAGGAACACAGCACTACAATAGAGATATAATCTTGCTGTATGATACCTTGATGATGCGTGCCTCACCCAAGGCACGGCAGAATCCCACTGAAGTGAGACCTGGTTTTTTCTGAAAGCCATTCCTCCCCCAAAATTAACGTCTTCCCCCACAAGAGGAGGACGTTTTTCAATGTCCGTGCCCTCCTGTTCTGTTAAAAAAATAGTGCTAAAATGTTAAATATTTGTCTTTGTGCAATAAAAGTGGGACTACTGTGTTAATTATGTAAATGCAGACGGCCTCTCCGTCATCCGCATTTAAAAAAAATTGTACATTAATATTACAGCGTATGATGCAGAACTACGATTTCACAGAAAGCCTTCAGGGCCTAAGCACAAATACATCTTCGAAGTCCGTAAGCAAGCTGCAACCTTCGCTGCGAGTGCTGCAGAACATACACAACTATGCGCGGCATTCTCATTGCGTCCAACTAGTCAATGTCAAAGAAGTAAAGATAAAAATCTGCCTCAACTAGGTAATCCATCTTGCTTCTGTCTTTGAGAAACAGAGGGCATCCCATGAAAAGGATGCCCTTTGTTCTTTTTGCAACTATCCTTTTGTGGGTGAGAAACATGCAAACTATAGGCTGATGGAGGGTGTTTTCCTTTGTTTTCGGATAGCCACTGGGAATGTTGGGCATCAAATTTTGGGGTACTTATGTTATTTGTAGTGATAGATAATAAGGTAAAACGATGTTTCAACCGCCCCGATGGAGTGCTGACGATATCAGTCAAGGGTCGGAGATGGGTCGGGGATGGGTCGGGGATAGGTCGGTGATGGGTCGGAAAATTCCGACGCAAGCAAGGTGCAGGCAAGCCGCAGGGGCTACAAACAAATGAAGCACCGCCTTTCTCAATCAGTGGCATCTCGTCCTTGGCAAAAGAAGCATTTGCTATTTGAACTTGGGATTTTTTTTCACCAAGACAGCAACATCCTTTTATCGGTGACTTTGCATGTCAGTACACCCGTCGTTTATCTTTATCTATAGAATGCTTAGAAGTGTAGCATCAAAAATTGAGGATAAATTTTGAATATATCACTTCGAAATAGTTTTTCGGAAGACGAAAACCAGCCAGAGACGTTATTTTTTCTTCTTATTATTGCGTTGAAAAAGAGACAATTAATATTTTTTTATTTTTTTGTGGAAAATATCACACATAAGTATGGAAAAAAAAATGTATCTTTGTCCCCAACTTTCATCGGTCAAACTTCCGTAACTTTGGCGCAAGCCGAGAACGAAGATTTGCAAAAAAAAGAAAATTTTTAAGCTTGATGTTTTTGCTGAGAGCGAAAATTATATTAATTATTAACTAAATCTTTATCATTATGCAACAGTTCTTACGAAAGATGTTACTTATGGCAGCCCTGCTAATGGTGCCGTGGGTAACGCAAGGACAAATCCTGGAAGGATTTGAAGGCGGAGCCATCCCCACCAGGTGGGTCGCCTCTTCGGGCGATCCCCACTGGTATGTGGGATCATCACCGAGCCACAGCTCTGTAGCCCCGCATACGGGGTCTTATATGCTCATTATGGATGGCGACGGAAATGAAGCGTCGTGTACTATCACCTCGCCCACACTCGACCTTTCCAGTGCAGACAGCAGCAGAATTGCTTTCTGGTACACCAATCCCTCTTGGGGCAGTGACCAGAACGTTCTCACCGTGAAGTACAGTAGCGACAATGGCGCCAACTGGGTCACTGCCGGCACCTACAACACCAGCGTCACCACGTGGACACACGTGACGATTGACATCCCCGATAGTGCCAACACCAGCACTTTCAAAGTGCGTTTCGAAGGCTATGACGACTATGGTTATTGCATCACCCTAGACGATATCGAGATAGGAGATCCTCCCGCTTGCCCCGTTCCCACAGACTTTGCCGTCCGCGTCAGCGACACCACAAGCTGCACGTTGGCATGGAACATGGGCAGCGCTACAAACTTCGACATCGTTTATGGCATCGGCAGCATCGAGCCGGACAGCGTGTATCTCGACGGCACCAATGTGCTATCCTCTACTACCGACAGCATTGAGGTGGCTGGACTCACCTCCGGTCAGAGATACAACTTCTACCTTCGCGCCGCCTGCACCGACGAGAACAGCTTCTGGGTGGGACCGCTCACGGTGAGAACCACTCGGGAACACCTCATGGTCGTCACTGGCAGCGACACACTGCACAATGCCTGCGGATACATCATCTACGACGATGGCGGTCCCGACGGCGACTATTCCAACAGCAGCAACAGCACGTTAGTGCTTTACCCCACAGATGGAATGTATATCACCGCATTCGGCACCTGCCACTTCGAAAGCGCCTACTGGGACTGGCTGAAGATATATGAAGGTGTAGGCACCACCGGCGCGCTGCTGTGGGCATGGACAGGCAGCGGCACCGGCACCATCCCCCAAATCTACTCCGAGCAGGGACCCGTGACGCTGCAATTCCACAGCGACGGCTCTGGCCAGTACGCCGGCTTTGAGCTGAACGTGGGCTGCTACACCAACTCCTGCCCCGCTCCAGACAGCCTCAGCCTCGTGTCTCCCACCCCCTCTTCCATCACCGCCACATGGGTGGCCGGTGGCATGGAGAGCGAATGGCTTGCCGAGATATACTACAACGACTCCCTCGTAGGCGTACAGGATGTCTCTGTCAGCGAGGCTACCTTCACCGGCCTCGACACAGCCACCGTCTACACTGTGAAAATTTATGCCCTCTGTGACGCGGGCGACACCAGTCGCGCCAGAGAAAGCGCACTGCGCACGAGCTGCTTCGAATTCCTGCCCATCCCCTACGACTACGGCTTCGAGGATTTGGCCAGTGGAGAGGTTCCCTTCTGCGGCACGGCTGTGTCCTACAATCCTGCCTACAGCTATCCCTATGCCGTTACCACCACCGCTGCCAGCGGCAACAAGAGCCTCTACATGTATACAAGTTACTCTATGGGTTCTGTAGGTAATGTCTACACTTATTATGCCGTAGGCCCTGTGGACACGTTGACCAATGAGATGAACACCTTGCTTGCACGTCTCTCCGTCAAGGATCCTTATGGATATTCTGGCAGAGAGTACACCCGTTCCATTGTGGTGGGCTTGATGACCAACCCTGCGGATTTGTCCACCTTCTACCCCGTCGACACGGTTTATGGCGAGTATGGCGCTTGGAACGAAGCTGAAGTTTACTTCAACAACATCCCCGACACCTTGGGCGCTGCCTACATCGCTTTCGTTAGTCAACCCATCGTGGGAAACACCGGCATCGGCCGTACTTATTACAACAATGTGAACATAGACGATATTCACATCGACCTTGCTCCCACTTGCTACCGTCCCAGCGGCCTTGCGGCTTCCATGCCCGGTAGTAACGACTTGACCCTCTCCTGGACTGAGAACGGCGATGCCACCGGCTGGAATATCGTCTACGACACAGTCCCCATTGCCGACAGCCTCTTTGCCAGCTACACTCCCACCCCCGTTACTACCAACCCCGTCACCATCTCCGGCCTAGACCCCGTTACCGCCTACTACTTTTATGTGCAGGCCGACTGCGGTTCCGAGCAGAGCGAATGGAGCTCGGTTGCCATCGGCACCACCGGCTTCGACTGCGGCGACAGCCTCACTTATGGCTTCGCTTCCGTCCCAGGCGCCGCCACGATCCCAGGATGCCCCATCTACACGAGTTATGGCAGCTCCATGAGCCAAACCATCTATACCGCAGCCGAACTTAACGAGATGGGTCTCTATCGCGGATATATCCGCAAGATGAAACTGGAGTGGACATCTACCTCCTCCTACTGCAAGCGGCAGAGCATCTACTTGGCTGCCACTGCCATGGAGCGCTTCACCTCCAGCACGAGCTATGTGCCAGTCGCCAACTTCCATCAGGTGTGGGCCGACTCCGCAGCTACAAACACCGTAGGCGTGAAGGAATACATGTTCGACACCGCTTTCTACTGGGATGGCGTCAGCAACCTGTGCGTCATGTTCCTCAACAGCTACAACGGCGCTTGTACCAACGTTGGTGCCTATTCCTCGTCTGGTATGTCAGCTCGCGCGCAGTCCGTGCCCAACAATACCTATGCAACCATCTATCGTTATGGAGACAATGTCATTGTCACTACCGGCAACTGCCTCACTTTCAGCAATAGTTCATACACCTCCAATCGCACTGCCTGGACTTTCGAAGGCTGCGTGGACGTACCCGCGTGTCCCGCTCCTCGCAACGTGCAGGTCTGCGACATAGACACCGCCAGCGCCGATGTCACATGGTACGAGGCAGGCTCTGCCACAGTCTGGAACGTGGCCGTGACTACAGCGCCCACCAATAGACCCGACACCGTAAGCGGCATGCTTCACGTCACCGACACTGCGCACCTCAGCGGTCTTGTGACAAACACTCTGTATTATGTGTATGTGCAGAGCGACTGCGGCAGCGACACCAGCACTTGGTCTTCCGCAGCCACCTTCCGCACCGCGTGCGGCGCGTTCCTGATTCCTTACGTCGAGGACTTCGACGGCTATGCCGCCAACGAGCGTCCCACCTGCTGGATCAGCGACGGAAGCTACACATATCCTTACACCTACGCCTACTACCACCACTCTGGTGCGAACAGCTACAACATGTACAGCTCCTCCACCTTCTCTGCCCCCACCTACTTTATCTCTCCCGAGATAGACACCGTGGCACATCCTCTCACCTCCCTGATGACCAGCTTCTGGATGTATGCCAGTAGCTACAACACCGCGCAGTATCCTGCCACGCTCGTGGTGGGCGTGATGAGCGACCCCACCAACCTGGCTACCTTCCACGCGGTGGACACCGTTACTGCCGGCGTTCAGAGTGCATGGGTAGAACGCGATGTGATGTTCAGCAACGTGGATCCCAGCTGGAACGCCAAGCACATCGCGTACTTCTCCTTGACGGTGAATTACACAAGCTCCTATGCCTACAACTATGTGTATCTTGACGACGTCGTCATCGACACCATCCCCGACTGCATGCGTCCCACCTCCATCAACGTGGCAAGCCAAAGCGGCGATACGGTGAACCTGTTCTGGAACGGCAGCGGCACCTCCTACCAAGTGGTATACGGCCCCATGGGCTTCAACCCCGACACTGCCACCGTGAACGTCGTCAGCGGCATCGCCACCCACGCTGCTACCATTGCGGGGCTTCCCATGGCATTCAGCTACGACTTCTACGTACGCACGGAGTGCGGCAGCGAATATAGCGACTGGCGCGGCCCGGTCACCGCTCTTATCAGCAGCGGCAACTACATAGTCCTGCCTTCCAGCGGTCATTTCGACACCACAGCCTGCGGTGTAATCGTTACAGACAATGGCGGCCCCACGGGCCAGTATTCCAACGGCTACGACGGCTATGTCACCGTGTATCCCGACAACAACTATTACTTTATAGCTTCGGGTTGGGTGCGTCAGGAAGGTACTATCGACTATCTGCAGATTTATCAAGGCGCAGATCCTGCCACAGGCACACTGCTCTATAGCTCGCAAAGCACTCCGGGCGGCGGCATCTTCGGTTCTATCGAGATTGAAGGCGGCGAACCCGTCACCATCAAGTTCCACAGCGATGTCAGCGTGGTGTACGATGGCTTCGAGGTGGCCCTGGGATGCGTCAGCGAAGGCTCCTGCCCCCGCGTGAACCGCCTCACCGACAGCATCATCTCCGCCACTTCCATGGCAGTGGACTGGAACGACCGCGGCAACACCTATGCCGGCTATCTGATAGAGTACGACACTGCGGCAATGCTTACCGGCGCGGGTACTATTGTGTACACCACGTCGCATCCATACACCATCACGGGCCTCACTCCCAGCACGGATTATAGGTGGCGCGTGCGTGCCGTGTGCAGCGCTGCGGACACTGCCGCATGGTCTAGTTCTGCCTCCTTCACCACCTGCCAGCTTCCCGCCGCCGTGCCTTATAGCTACGACTTCGAGAACGCCGCTGAATGGGCCAACTGGCAGACCAGCAGCAATCCCAGCAGTACGGCGCACTGGACTCGTGGCACCTACGGCCAGCCCTCCGTGCCGGGCAGCCAGTATGGCATGTTTGTCACCTATAACGACAGCAATGCCACCTATCAGGCCGACGTCTCCAACATTACCGCTTACCGCGATGTGGACTTCGGCAGCGTGGACACCACCTTCACCATTGGCTTCGATGCCAAGATGGGCGGATCTCCCCTCGCTCGTTACGACGGTCTGATGGTATTCCTCGCCGACCCCGCAGCACCTGTGGTGTCCACCGATGACAACATCACCACACCGTGGGGCAATGTGAACAACCTGTATCGCATCGCTGATGTCCGCTATGACGACTTGGACGGTGAGGATGCTTGGACGCACTTCGAAGGCACCTTCGACAACCTCAGCGGCGTGCACCGTGTGGCATTCTTCTGGTTCCATCAGGGACCCATCACCAACTTCGTGGGCGATATGGCTCAGGTGGATAACCTCTCCATCACCTACGCCAGCTGCCCGCGTCCCTACAATCTGCGAGTGGCCAACACCACCAGCAGCACCGCCACCCTCGCATGGGACGGTCCCGCTAATGAAAACTACTCGGTTGTCTATCGTCCCGCCAGCGGCACGGCGGCCGACAACGTGTGGCTCGCCACCCCCACCAACAGCGCCACCATCACTGGTCTCACCGACCTTACGGAGTATCATGCCTGGGTGATACGCTATTGCTCCGCCAGCGACACCAGCCTGGAGAGCGACGGCATCGCCTTCACCACGCTGATGTGCAACAATTTCACCGAGTATCGTGCTTACGACACCTCTGCCAGCATGGGCACCACAAGCTACTTCCCTGGTTACACTACCTATAACTATAGCTTTGTGGAAACCATCATCGACAGTGCCACCATCGCGGCCTCCGGCCTTACGGTGGGCGATCCTATCGAAGGCTTCAAGTACAGTGTATCTAATGCAAGTGCCGGTACCTATTTCAACAACTGCCGCGTGTACATGAAACCTACCACCAAGTTCTCCTTCAGTGGATCCAGCGACTGGGATACCGTGAATGCGGGAGACCTGATGTTCACAGGCAGCCTGAACTGCGACGCAACAGGATGGCATATCGTACGCTTCGATACCGTATACACCTGGGATGGCGGCAACATCCTGCTTGCGATAGACCGCGACCATGGTGCTTGGTCCGGCGGGTTCAGCACCAACACGGTTCC
>CAMURW010000014.1 GCA_947097635.1 uncultured Bacteroidales bacterium | reverse complement strand
CACTCCTTGGGGAAACAGCCTTTGGCGGCATAGTTCAGCAGCAGGCGGCGATAGTTGTCCTGCCATTCGTGGCCATGAGGCTGCACGCTGCGGTGGTATTGCAGGTAGGTGAGCAGGTGTGCTTGTTCGTGCAGCATCACCAACAGGAACATATAAGGGTTCAGGCTGCCGTTGATGCTGATAGTGTGATGTGTGTAGCCATGTTGCGGCCACCGGTAGTCGCCCAGTTTGCTGCGCCGGTCGCGGGTGATATGCAGGTCCACGCTGTGATGGTTCATAAAGTCGAACACACCGTCCACGGCATCGGCGTAGAGGTAGCGTCCCAGTATGACCTTATATTTCGTTGTTGTGGCTTGATCCATAGTTCCTGGGTTACATTTGTTCCACTCCTGTGCCAGGGAAAAGAATGGCGTGGCTTTGCTGCTGATTAGCGGCGGAGGGCAGATTCATGCCGAAAGAGGGACAGTCGCAGTGTCTGCGTTTGCGGTGACGTGGCATACGTACACCACGATGGCTGCAACCGCCAAGCAATAAGGTTGCTAAGGCAAAGCCGCAGAGCAATGCAGAGATATGTGGTCTATGCTTCATAGCATATTACTAACGTATACCCTCGGGAAATATTGCGTCATTCAATTGCGATTGAGAAATGTTGACTCCACTATCAAGTGCCCAGCGGTTGTGCAAAGATAACAAATTTTTTTGTTTCGTGGATGATAAGTTCAAAAGTTTTCTGCGTGATATTGATGAATTTTGGATAATCGAAATATCTTATATAAGAAATTGCCGTTGTAATGCATTCCTTTGCTCTGACCATGCTCCCTCCGCAAAACACCACGCCATGCATCGTCTGCCCCATAAACCCGGATGCATGCTCCATTAGGCTTCGCAGGTCTTCTCGCCAGGCATGCCATCCACACTCTTGATATCGAGGACTTCCTTAACGCTCATTCGGCCCAGTGTATGATGCTCAATCTGCTTGTTTCCAAGATTGTACAGTCTCTGGAGAAACATTACCTTTCTCGTGGTATGGCGGCCGTGTGAGAGAGTGAGGGTAACGGAAGGCTGGTTTACGAAGTGGAGATGGGTCGGGGGTGGGTCGGAGATGGGTCTGGAATGGGTCTGGAATGGGTCGGAAAGTTCTGGCGCATGCCAGGTGTAAGCGAGACGCGGATACGCAGTGAGGTGGGTTGGATTGGGATGAGACTTTCGTTTACAATCTAAGTAAGTTGACATGTTATCTGCTTATCCCTTGATTTGGGTTGTCTCCGATTTACAATATCCCGCAAGAATTTGACTTGCGGAGTTTATGGCATGAAAGAGATCGGGTGGTATTCGTCCACCCAGTCCCGTGTGCGCTTGAAGTATAGTACGGCAGTTTTGCCAGCGTGTCTGGGAAGTGCTATGATTCCTTCTTCTGGTTCTGCAGGAGGGCTTTTTCTGTGCCATCAACTCGACTATCCTTTCGGGGCGAACTGGCTGTCGCAATCGAAGACATGGTATGCTCTGGCAAGGGTCTGCCCGGATTTCAGAAACTGGTACAACAGCATCTTCCTGTTCCTGACCGAAGCGGCCCTGATCATCCCGAGTATTGTGTCGGCATTGCTGAAGCGGCAACCCTGGGATATTTTGGCGAAAATGCGGGAATCCCTATTCGCATTCTCGATGCATGACCCTCCGGCGAGGAAGGCTGCAACCAAGGCCAAGAAAATATTCGGATGGTTGCACTGTGCAAACGCGCTCCTGTAACCCAGCATGTTATCGATGACATCGGCCATGCCGTCGTTGCGACAATGGCCAGTGAATGAATAAAATCTGCCAAACTTTTTTACCAGGTCGTTTTTTATTTGTATCTTTGCAGCCATGATTGTTGGGTATTATTGGTATTGAGTGGGTTGCAAAGATGCCAACAGTTATTCAATTATTGAAAAATAGTGACAGGTTGCTGGAAAAACTTATTAATAATCTGCCGCTCAATTCATAAACACCGTGCTTGCGGAATTAAAGCTATGAACAATTAATGGAACAAGAACCTATGAACGACATTCTGCGTGTGGAAGAGGTTTCAAAGACCTTTACCCTCAGCAGGAAGCAACAAAAAATCGAAGGTACCACAGAACCTAGGAAAATCGCTGTGGACCATCTGAGTTTCACTGCTCGCCGAGGTGAAATCTTCGGTCTGCTAGGACCCAACGGCGCTGGCAAGACCACCACCCTGCGCATATTGGCGACGCTGATAAAGCCCGACCTCGGCGATGCCTTTGTGGACGGCCACAGCGTGGTGCGGCAGCCCGACGAGGTGCGTCATCGCATCGGCTTCCTAAGCAGTGAGCTGAAGCTGGAGGACTTCTTCACGCCCAACTATCTGTACGACTTCTTCAGCGAGCTGCACAACGTGTCACCGGACATCGCCAGAGAGCGCAAGCAACGCTTTTTCCTGCAATTCGGCATAGATAAGTTCGCAGAGGTGAAGGTGGCGAACCTTTCCACTGGCATGAAGCAAAAACTGAGCATCGTGATAAGTTTGGTGCACGACCCGGAGGTGGTGATTTTCGACGAGCCCACCAACGGTTTGGACGTACTGACGGCACGCACGGTGACAGATTATCTGCAACAGTTGCGCGACGAAGGCAGGACCATCATACTGAGCACCCATATCTTCAGCCTGGTGGAGAAGCTATGCGACAGGGTAGGGGTGATAATAGACGGCCGCATGATATGCTGCGACACGCTGAGTGCTGTATGCAACGGCATGAATCTGGAGGACCGTTTCTTTGAAATCTACAAGAGCGAGAAAGGAGGACAACAATGAACAAGAGAAATGCCACAGGCACTATCATGAAGAAGGAGTTCAACCGTTTCTTCAAGGATCGCAGCCTCTTCTTCACCGTCGTTATCATGCCTGGTTTGCTGATATTTCTTATCTACAGTCTTGTGGGCGACAATATGGAAAAGAAGTTCCAGGAAGACACCAGCGTGGTGACGCAGGTGTATGTGGAGAACATGCCAGTGGAGATGCTGCCGCTGTTCGACTCGCTGCACTACAACATCGTCACCGAGGGCTTCGACGTGCCATTCATCAAAGAGCAGCTGAAAAATAAGGACAATGATATGGTACTGGTCTCCTTCCCCGCAGGTTTCCTGGCAGCCATGGAGGACGAGAACAGTGCGTCTTGGTTAACCGACAGCCTTTTGCGGCCTAACGTGGGAGTATTCTACAACTCCTCCTCGCCGAATTCCAAGGCTGCCTATTACAACATCGTTGGCGTGCTGGACAGGTTCGAGAACACCATTTGTCTCCCCTGCAATATTTTCAACGTCAACGCTGGCGTGGACGAAAACGGCGAGAGCCTTTTCTACGACGCAAGTTCTGCAGCCGACGAGCTGGGCTCTGTATTCGGAATATTTCTGCCCATGCTTATCCTGATGATGCTGTTCAGCGCCTGCATGAGCGTGGCACCTACCAGCATAGCTGGCGAGAAGGAGCGTGGCACTATCGCCACGTTGCTCGTCACCCCCATGCCGCGAAACCAGCTGGCAATGGGCAAGGTGTTCAGTCTTTCCTGCATAGCCCTGCTGAGCGGCGTCAGCAGCTTCCTGGGTATTATTCTGTCGCTGCCCAAGATGATATCCGGCGAGGGCGAGGAGGTGGAGATGCTGAAAGGTGCCACTTCCCACCTTTATACCTTTAGCGATTACGCCATGCTGTTGTTTATCATTCTCAGTACCGTGCTGCTGCTCATCAGCATCACCAGCATTATCAGTGCCTGGGCGAAGAGCGTGAAAAGTGCGCAAACCATGACGCTGCCTTTGATGATATTGGTAATGGCGGTGAGTTTCACTCCCATGCTCGGTGACATACCCTCTTCCGGTGTGCCCTATCTGGTGCCTTTCTACAACAGCGTGCAAAGCATGGCTATGGTGTTCACACATGACGTGTCACTGATGCCGTTCCTCGTCACAGTGGCATCCAACATTGTTTATTCTGGTCTCACCGTGGTGCTGCTTACCAAGATGTTCAACAGCGAACGCGTGATGTTCGGAAAATAAAAACATGGATTTCTATACAATAATAAGCCGCCTCGCCTCGTTAATTAATTCATGTGGAGGCAAGACGGCTTTTTGCACTTCCCTCCTACGGCATTAGCGACAATAAATCAATGACACGATACGTAAGAATCTCTATTTGTTTCCTGGTTGTATGCATGGCGATGGCGGCAGGCATCTTCATCGGGAAAAAGATGTCCCCGATGCACTATATGGACAGCAGCCGTGACAACACGCACTACTATGCCTTTCGCAAACTAAACTATGCGCTGGACGTGCTGGACAAGGAATATGTCAATGAAATAAGCTACGACTCCCTTGTGGACCACACGCTGTCCACCATGCTTTACTCCCTGGATCCCTTTAGCAGCTATGTGGGCCGCGAGGCACTGGAAAGCGACCAGGAGCAGATGAGCGGACAATTGGAGGGGATAGGCATACTGCTATACAGCATACACGACTCCGTCTTTGTGAACAACGTGATTGCAGGCAGCCCTGCCAGCCGCGTCACCCTTCAACCCGGCGACTGCATCCTCGAAGTAGGAGGCAAAAAGGTGAGCGGCGTGAACATGCCGCTGGACACCGTAGTGAAGCTGATAAAAGGTCCGCGAAACACCAGCGTGGTGCTGACGGTGAAGCACTATGGCCAAAGTCGGCCTCAGCAGCTGCATCTCAAACGTGCCGCCGTCTCCACACCCAGCATCAGTTGTAGCAAGATGCTGAGCGACACCATAGGGTATGTGTCCATACACAGTTTCACCCTCACCACGGCGGAGGAATTCCACGACGCGCTGAAAACTCTTAAGAAAAAAGGTATGCGGCATCTTGTCCTGGACCTCCGTGGCAATGGGGGCGGAGTGATGGATGCTGCCGTCGCCGTGGCAGATGAGTTGCTGTCGGCAGGACGATTGATAGTTTTCACGCAAGGAGCACATCGTCGCAGAGAGGAATTCCGCTCGTCGAACACAGGCCTCTTCACCCAGGGCGGCATCACTGTGCTTATTAACGAGAACAGCGCCTCGGCCAGCGAAATTGTGGCAGGGGCGCTGCAAGACAACGACCGTGCGAAGATAGTGGGCCGCCGCAGCTTCGGCAAAGGATTGGTGCAAGTGTTCATCCCCCTGCCGGACCAGTCGGCAATGCGCCTTACCGTGGCACGCTATTACACCCCCTCGGGACGCTGCATACAGCGCAGCTACGACAAAGGCAGCGACACCTATATGCGCGAATACATCATGCGGCTCTACGACTTCTATAGCGACAGCGTCACCTACTCTCCTACAGACACCACGCGCTATTACACCCGCAAAGGACGCGTAGTATATGGCGGCGGCGGCATCTCACCCGATTTGACGATTCCGCGCTTTGCCGACGAAGCATTGGTGTATGCCAACATGCTGACGGAAAAAGGTGCTTTCCGCGAGACGGCGATGCGCTACGTGGCACGAAACTGGGACAAGCTGCGCGTGCAATATCCCGATGCCAATGATTTTATCGACCACTTTTCCACCCCACCCACCTTATTTGAACAGGTAATGAAAATAGGAGATGCGAACGGACTGACACGCGATGCAAAATGCATCAGCAAGTATGGCGACTATATGCAGCAGGAACTAAAGGCAGAAATAGCAACGTGCATGTATGGCAGCCATGCCTACATTGCCACTATGTTGCCCTCGGACGACGAACTGCGGCAAGCAATAGACTTCATCCACAAAGGCTCGCTACTGCCTTCCAACGAGGCATCGCCGGCTGCAAAAGTAAAAGTTCCAGCCATGACAGACAAGAAATAACGGCCTTGCGGTACAAAATAGATGCTGTGCTATTAGAACACGAGGTTTCTGGTGTCTCCTAACTGCAGAGAAGCCCCTAAACGAACCCAAAAAGAAATGAAG
Source organism: uncultured Bacteroidales bacterium (assembly GCA_947097635.1). Classification (GTDB taxonomy): domain Bacteria; phylum Bacteroidota; class Bacteroidia; order Bacteroidales; family P3; genus Colimorpha. Next base: position 6,841 of record CAMURW010000014.1, on the reverse strand, counting down.
AAATATATTGTAGCAATCAGCTGTGCCCTTCTACTGGCATTTTCCATGCAGGCACAGAACGCAGTGGTGAAAGGAATGCTGGAAGGCTTCAGCCATTATCCCACCGGCATTATCATCAATCAGGCCGTGCAAGGCAAGCTCAAGCCCATGGATACGATCTACACCAACGGCCACGGAGCCTACAGGCTGGAGCTGGACATAAAACAGCCTACGATGTACCCCCTCACATTTGCTGCGATGGAACGCAGCAGTGTGATATATATGCTAGTGATGCCGGGGGATAAAGTGACTCTGGACATGCAGCTTCACCCTAGTGACAACTTTGTGACAATAAAGAATGTCAGAGGTTCCGACAATATGGAAACCTACCGCCAGTTCAACCACATACTCTACACGCCCATTCACGAAATCAACAAGATGGACGAGGAATACAAAGACAGCGCTACCACACAGCAGCGCAAGGAAGAAATAGACCAGACAGCGCAGTCGCTGATGGCCCAGCAAACGCAAAACGTCCGAAAGTTGGTGTACGAAAATAGCGACGACCTTATCAGTGCGTTTCTTGTTACCTACTTCGAAGGCGACTTCAATACCTACGCCGACCTCTTTGAAAAGGTGCGCAACTCGCTGATAGAGCGCTATCCCAGTAATGAGTATGTGCAATATGTGGATGCCAAGGTGAAGCAAAGTCTCAAGCCTGGATCCTTAGCCCCCGAAATAAGGATGGCCAACGTGGATGGCGACACTATAGCCCTTAGTTCTTTGCGAGGCAAAGTGGTGCTGGTGGACTTCTGGGCTTCCTGGTGCCGTCCTTGCCGCATGGAAAACCCCAATGTAGTGAAGCTTTACCATAAGTACAACGATAGCGGGTTCGATGTCTTCAGCGTGTCGCTGGACAATCGGCGCGAAGAATGGGTGCAGGCTATCACTCGCGATGGGCTGGTGTGGTCCAACCACGTCAGCGACCTCACGGGCTGGAAGTCGTCCGGCGGAGCCGCATATGGTATCACCAGTGTGCCCACCACTGTGCTGATAGACGGCAAAGGACGCGTGATAGCCAAAAATCTCCGCGGACCCGATTTGGCCAACAAATTGAAAGAGATTTTCGGTTTCTAACTCCGCATAATGGGCAGTAAAAATCCGTAATGAAATGTATTCATACATGTATCCCCGCCCGGCGCTTACCGCCGATGTGCTGGTATTTGCCGACGATGGGAAGAGCATACTCCTAATCCAACGTGGCAATGAGCCCTTCAAGGGCGTGTGGGCTTTCCCGGGAGGCTTCTTCGATATGGACGACAACGACATCGAACACACTGCCGCTCGCGAGCTGCAGGAGGAGACGGGGCTTTCAAATATTCCCCTTACCTTGGTTGGCGTGGGTAGCCGCAAAGGAAGGGATCCAAGAGGTCGCACAGTGACAGTGGCGTTTATGGGAGACGTGGAACGCAGCCAGGTGCATCCTATGGTCGGCGACGATGCGGTGCTGGCGCAGTGGTTCTCACTGGAAGCGTTGCCTCCACTGGCATTCGACCATAGCGAGTTATTGCAGAAAGCATTGCAGAAAAGAGCAAACAAACACTAACTTTTTTAAAACAAACCAAGTACTATAATATATGAGCAATATAACAAAGACACAGATTGAAATGGCGTTGTCTCATGTCATGGATCCCGACCTAGGACGCAACCTGGTGGAACTGAACATGATTGAGAATATCGCTATCGAGAATCTCAACGTCTCTTTCGATTTGGTGCTGACAACGGCAGGATGCCCTATGAAAAACAAGATGAAAGAAGACTGTATCAACGCAATCCACGAGTTGGTGGACCGCAACGCCAATGTGCAGGTCAACCTCACCGCCCGTCCTCAGCAGATGCCTGATCCCAAATCCGAATTCCCCAATATCAAGCACACCATTCTGGTGGCTTCCGGCAAAGGTGGCGTAGGCAAAAGCACGGTGGCTGCCAACCTTGCTATAGCATTGGCCGCCACGGGAGCTAAGGTGGCGCTGTGCGATGCCGACATCTACGGCCCCAGCGTTCCTACTATGTTCCATATCGATGCAGAAGACATTTTTGGCGAGATGCACGACGGCAAGGAATATATGGTTCCCATCGAGAAATATGGTATAAAACTGATGTCCATAGGCTTTTTGGTGGATGCCGGCAAAGCATTGGTATGGCGCGGTCCTATGGCTAGCAACGCCCTCAAGCAGATGCTGACGCAGACTTGGTGGGGCGACATAGACTATTTCGTGGTGGACATGCCTCCTGGAACCGGCGACGTGCAGCTCACCGTGGCGCAGACGTTGCCCGTCAGCGGCGCTGTGATGGTCAGTACGCCGCAGCAGGTGGCTATTGCCGACGTTACCCGTGCCGCCGAGATGTTCGCAATGGAGGGTGTTAAGATTCCTATCCTGGGTTTCGTGGAGAACATGGCGTATTTCACCCCCGCAGAACTTCCCAACAACAAGTATTACATCTTCGGCAAAGGCGGTTGCGTGAAGCTGGCGAAAGAGCTCAATCTCCCCGTGTTGGGCGAGATACCCTTGGTGCAGAACATCGCAGAAAGTGGCGACGAAGGCAAGCCCGTGGCCATGTGGACAGACACCCCAAGTCCCGAAAACATAGCATTCCGCAACTTGGCAGACAATGTAATTAAGGAAATCTGCAAACTAAGTTCTTAAGTATTGGCGATGGGCCACGGGTTACTTAAATGTTTTCATAATAATCAGCAGAACTCCAAGCCAAATACTAAGAACGCAAAGGAAATCAACGGAATTAATAACCCCAAAAACTAAGTTTATGACTGACGAAGAAAAAGCCGTCATAGAACGCAAAGTAAAGAACGCGTTAGCTCAGATACGCACCTATATGCAACAAGACGGAGGCGACGTAGAGTATTTGGATTTAACCAACGAGGGTGTCGTGATAGTACGCCTCAAAGGACATTGCAGCGACTGCCCTCATGCTCAACAGACTCTTAAAGAAGGCATAGAGAAAGCTATCAAGGAGGCTATTCCAGAGGTGAAATCGGTAGAGAAAATCTAACCTCGCACAGCATCTTCATTTCTTACTATATGACAAAGCATTTTTTCACTTTTGTGAATGTCGATGCTTTGTCAATATTTTTTTTTGCGAGATAATAAAAAAATATTACTTTTGCACGAAAATAAAAGTTGGAAGAAATATACTAATGTGTTTGATTTACGACAGTTAGCAATTATTTCATTCTCTTGAAGAAAGCGAAAAGTAATAGTTTATGGCTAAAATATATACCAAAACCGGTGACGCAGGCATCACCTCGCTGTTGGGAGGCACCAGAGTGGCCAAGGACGACCTGCGCGTGGAAGCATACGGCACTGTGGACGAGCTGAACTCGCACATGGGCGTGATATGCATTCTTGTGCAACAACTGAAAGAGAAAGATGAGGTAATATGGCCTCACTATCTGGAGGAGATACGTCACATACAAAATCAGCTGTTTGTGGTACAGACACTGCTGGCAACGGAGAAAGACGATGTGTTGGCAAAGTTGCCCCAATTGTCCGCAGAGGCAGTGGATCAACTAGAGCACTGGATTGACGAACTGAGCGAGAAGGTACCTCCCATGAAGGCGTTCGTCATACCAGGCGGTACAATGTTGAGTGCACAATGTCATGTGGCACGCACAATATGTCGCAGGGCGGAACGTCGCGTAGTGAGCCTTATGCACGATGCAAAGGTGCCCCCGGCACTGCAGCGCTATCTCAATCGTCTAAGCGACTACCTCTTTTCTTTTTCACGCTTTGCCGTGTTTGCCGAAGGACAGCAAGAGATAGTGTGGCAAAACAAATAAATATTAGAATATTATATCAATGTTTTTAGGGAATTAATTTATGTATTGGACTTTAGAATTAGCATCAAAACTCGAAGATGCTCCCTGGCCCGCCACCAAAGACGAACTGATAGATTACGCGCAGCGTACGGGGGCACCCATGGAGGTGATAGAAAATCTGCAAGAGATAGAAGACGAAGGCGACCCATACGACAGTATCGAAGACTTGTGGCCAGACTATCCCACCAAGGAGGACTTTTTCTTTAACGAGGAGGACGAAGATTAGAAGTTTATTAGAAAAAAGGACAGCGCCACCTTGGCGGCTGTCCTTTTTCGGCAACGACGCTTTCCCATGAAGACAATCACTTTCATCGGCTCTGGCAATGTAGCCACACATCTGGCACAAGCTTTTCGTATGGCAGGGCACAACATACTCCAAATCTTTTCGCGCGAGTTCGATCACGCAGAAAGGCTGGCGGAACGTGTCTTTGCCGAGCCTGTGGATAAGATGGAACTGCTGTACCCCACAGCCGACGTATATGTGCTGGCTGTGAGCGACAATAGCCTTTATGATTTGGCTTTGGATCTTCGTTTTCGCGACGCTTTGGTGCTGCACACTTCTGGAGCCACCTCTCTGGATATTCTGAAGCCTATAAGCCGCAGATGCGGAGTGCTGTGGTCTCCGCAGTCCTTTGTGCGAGACGAGAAGATGGATTATTCCGAGTTGCCTTTTTGCATAGAAGGTTCCACGTCAGGGGTTGCAGACACGATTGCAGAGCTGGCGGCCAGCGTATCCAGCCACATTTACAGGTTGAACGGCACGCAGCGCCAATATCTGCACCTAGCGGCTGTGCTGACGAATAATTTCGGAAATGCGCTCAATGCCCTGGCACAGGATGTGCTGAAGAGTCAGGGAATCCCCTTCAAGGTATTGTTGCCTATTATCGCTGCTACGGCACAGAAGGCCATGGAAATTGCGGGTTGTCCGCAAAACCGCTTATGGAGCCAGCAGACAGGTCCTGCCATCCGAAGGGACGACAAGACAATTCTGCTACATCGCAAACTGCTGCAAGACGACCCCGAATTGATGAAACTGTACGAACAGATGACTTCCGTCATCCAAGACAAAACAGCAAGGAGGCATTAGGCGGCATAATGGAATTCATAGATACCCACACCCATCCTTATAGCGAGGAATTCGACGAAGACCGTGACGCAGTAGTGCAGCGTGCCTTACAAGCGGGAGTTGCAGCGATGTTCCTTCCGGCCATCGATAAGGGCAGTTATCCCCGACAGGAGGCTTTGGTGCAGGCCTATCCTCATGTTTTTTTTCAGATGATGGGATTGCATCCGACCTCCGTAGACGAGCACTGGGAGGAGGCCTTGTTGTTGGCATATACCACGCTTCTTGCCTGTCCAGGAAAATACATTGGTATAGGGGAGATAGGGCTGGACTTTTATTGGGATCAAACTTTTCGTCCCCAGCAGGAGGTGGTGCTGCGTCAGCAGCTGCAGTGGGCGGCCGAATGGAGCAAGCCCGTCTCCGTGCATCTGCGCAGCGCCAAAGACGGGACGGCCGATGCCGTGGATGCTTTTTTTGACATCTGGAACGAAGGGCGGCGAAACGCAAATCCAGGAATCCTGCATTGTTTCAGCGGCACCGTGGAGCAGGCCCTGCAGGCCATAGATATGGGCTTCTTGCTGGGGATAGGTGGCGTGGCGACATACAAGAAAAATTCCTTGGCAGAGGTAGTGAAATCTGTGCCATTGGAATCGCTGGTCCTGGAAACGGACGCTCCCTATCTTTCTCCAGCACCCTATCGCGGCAAGCGCAACGAAAGTTCCTATCTTCCCATTGTGGCACAGAAAGTGGCAGACCTAAAGTCCGTGTCCTTACTCACAGTAGCCGACGTTACCTCCTGCAACGCTCGCCGATGGCTGGAACGCTGAATTGCCTATTTGTGTGCGGCTAAGGCATTTGTTCCCCTTGGGGCTCTTTAGCCAAAGCGGCGGCTTTCTTTATGTTTTTCTGCTCTCCGCGCAGGCTGTAGATGGTGAAGAGGGAGAGGGCTATGAGGGCTGTGACGAGCATAAATAGCACGAAGCGTCTGGGATGGCTTTTCACGATGCTAGGCTGCACGGTGCTCAGTTGTTTCATCATGGCCTGCATGCTGGCAATGATGCTGCGGCTGGTGTAGGTGGCTCCACTGATAGCATCTGGCTTTATTTTCATGGCTTCCTTGGCGGTTTTGCCATTCCAGGCATCCAGCAGCCCGCCGGCCACAACACGTTGCACGAAGCCTGGTGTCTCCAAGTTGTCCATCATCAGCACTCGGATAATTTTCTTGTTCTTGTCGAAGCAAACCAGCAGTGGTGTCTCGCCCTTGTAACCTATGATGCCATTGCTGGCAGGTTTGCTTTGTGCCACATAGCCTATCAGTTTGTCGGCTTCCATGGCACCCAGCCAACCGTGACCTAGATCGCGCAGGTTGTCGCAACTGGGGAACACCTCCTTTACGTCTTCGGGTGTCACTTTGTTTGGCGATTCGGCCTCGCCCATGTCCGTGGCAAAGGCACTGTCTGTGGCTGAAGCCGCAGCATGGTGGATTGTTGTGCTGGCAGTCAGAGGCATAGCGAAGAACATGACTGGCAGAATCAGAGAGTATAACAGTCTTTTCATAATATGAAATAACGCGGAGGAGAAAAAAAAATTGTGTGGATATGTGCCATACTTTTTTTTGTAATTTTCAGTTATTGTATCGTAGTGATATAAAAAGTGTACAATAATGAAGAAGTTAGTTGTCGTCGTTACCGCCGTTTTGATATGCTGCCAGCTGTCTGTGGCACAGCAGCATTCTCACCCCGTCCACGGCATGATGTCTATTTCTGCAGAGACAGTTTCCGTAGCGAAGAAAGAAGCCCCCGATGCTATTTGTGGCACCTATCTCGTAATAAGCCCCAAGAACAAGGAGGACAAAATAAAGGTGAGGATTTTTCGCACTGGCAAAGGTTCGTATTCAGGTC
>CAMURW010000013.1 GCA_947097635.1 uncultured Bacteroidales bacterium | reverse complement strand
TGATAAGTTCGCGGATGAGGTGCTGCGCCATCTCGAAGTCGGCAATGACGCCGCCTCGCAGCGGACGTATGGTCTCTATCTTATTGTTCTGCTTGCCGAACATCATCTGCGCGCGCTTGCCCACGGCAATCACCTTGTCGGTGGTCTTGTCTATGGCCACAATGGATGGCTCGTCGATGACCACCTGGTCATTGTAGATGACTATGGAGTTGGCGGTGCCAAGGTCCATGGCAATCTCCCTGTTGAAGAACGAGAATAAACCCATATACTCTAATCTATTATGCTATTCTATTGCGTTCAAAATATTATGTATAATATAATACGCAAAAAGTTGTAAAAAGTTTCGTTTCGCTTCCACTTTTCGTGTCTTGTTTAGTGCTTGAAGTGCCTCACTCCCGTCACCGCCATGCCTATGTGATTCCTTTCGCAGTAGTTCAGGGTGTCGCCGTCGCGTATGCTGCCACCAGGGTTGACCACGGCGGCGATGCCTGCGTGGTGCGCTATCTCCACGCAGTCGGGGAAGGGGAAGAAAGCGTCGCTGCTCATCACGGCGCCGTTGAGGTCGAAGCCGAAGTTCCGTGCTTTGGCTATGGCCTGCTTCAGTGCGTCCACGCGGCTGGTCTGTCCTGTGCCGCTGGCGCATAGCTGTTTGTTCTTGGCCAGCACTATGGCGTTGCTCTTGGTGTGCTTCACTATGATAGTGGCAAAAGCCATGTCCTCGGCCTGCTGTGGGGTGACGGGGGTGGAAGTGACGCTCTTGCTCATCTGTTCTGTCGTGGGTACCACGTCGTCTTTGTCCTGCACCAGCACTCCGTTGAGCACGCTTTTGAACATGGTGTCGTGCATCCTGAAGTTTTTGCGGCGCAGGATGATGCGGTTCTTCTTGCCGCGCAGCACTGCCAGTGCGTCGTCGTCGTAGTCCGGCGCTATGCACACTTCGAAGAAAATCTTGTGCATTTCCTCTGCTACCTTTTTGGTGACGGTACGGTTGGTGATAAGTATGCCTCCAAAGGCGCTGACGGGGTCTCCTGCCAGGGCGTCTTTCCAGGCATCCATGAGGTTCTCGCGGCAGGCCAGTCCGCAGGCATTGTTGTGCTTGAGGATGGCGAAGGAGGTGTCTTCGGTGAATACGCTGAAGTCGTCGATGAGGTTGCAGGCGGCATCTATGTCGCCTAGGTTGTTGTAGCTGATTTCTTTGCCGTTCAGTTTGTCGAAGCAGGCTTCCAGATCGCCATAGTAACAGCCTTTTTGGTGAGGGTTTTCGCCATAGCGCAGTATGTTGCATTGTCGGCTGTTGTATGCGAATACGCCCTGTTGCTCCTTTTGGTTGAAGTAGTTGAAGATGGCCGTGTCGTAGTGGCTGCTCACGGCGAAAGCGTAGGCAGCAAAGCGGCGACGGTCTTCCTGCGAGGTCTGGCCGTTTTGCTCGTTGTAGAGCTTCAGAAATTCGTCGTAGTGGTCCACGCTGGGCACGATGACTACGTCCTTGTAGTTCTTGGCGGCGGCGCGTATCAGCGAAATGCCGCCGATGTCTATCTTCTCGATGATGTCCTGCTCTGCGGCGCCGTTGGCCACGGTCTGCTCGAAGGGGTAGAGGTCCACGATGACGAGGTCTATCTCTGGAATCTCGTATTCTTTCAGTTGCTCGCCGTCGCTGAAGGTGTCGCGGCGGCTCAGTATGCCTCCGAATACCTTGGGATGCAGCGTTTTCACGCGTCCTCCCAGTATGCTGGGGTAGCCTGTGAGGCTCTCTACGGTGACGGCGTTGATGCCAAGGCCCTTGATGAATTTGTAGGTGCCACCTGTGGAATAGATGGTTACGCCTTGTTTGTCCAGAGCTTTTACGATGTCTTCGAGGCCGTTCTTGTAGAAGACGGAGATGAGGGCGGATTGTATCTTTTCCATGTTATTATTATTTCTTTGAAACATTGCGTTTTCATGTGATTACGGCATTAGTGCCTTAGCCGCCAAACTCTATGCCCAGCCCTTTGGCAGTATGCACCAGGCGTCCTTCGGGGTCTACCAGGTGTGGCTGCTTTACGGCAACTTCCAGTGGCACTCCCACGATGTCCTGATTGCTGTATGCCACCATCTGTCCGAATTTGCCTTCTATCACCAGTTCCATGGCGCGCACGCCGAATTCGCTGGCCAGGATGCGGTCGAAGGCGATGGGGGAGCCGCCGCGTTGCAGATGCCCCAGTATGGTGCAGCGTATGTCGTGTTCCACGCCGGCGTCTTTCAGTTCTGCTGCCAGTTTGTCGGCCACGCCGCCCAGTTTTATGTGCTGGTATCCCACCTCGCCGGTCTCGGTGCCAGTGACGCTGCCGCCTTTGACCTTGGAGCCTTCTGCCACCACGATGACGCAGAAGCCACGGCGCTTGTTGTAGCGGCTTTCTATCTTGGCCTTGATTTTCTCCGTGTCGTAGGGTATCTCGGGGATGAGGCACACGTCGGCGCCTCCGGCGATGGCACTGTGCAATGCTATCCAGCCGGCGTCGCGCCCCATCACCTCCACTATGAACACGCGGTTGTGGCTCGTGGCAGTTGTTACCAGCTTGTCGATGGCATCTGTGCATATTTGCACGGCGGTTTGGAAGCCGAAGGTGTATTCCGTCATGCTCAGGTCGTTGTCAATGGTTTTGGGCACGCCCACGATGTTTAGCCCTTTCTTTGCCAGTCCCAGGCTGATGCGCTGGCTGCCGTCGCCGCCGATGTTGATAACGGCATCCACGCCTATGTACTGCAGCTTGCGCAGCATCTCGTCGCTGCGGTCCACGGTGGTCCAGGTGCCGTCGGGCTGCTTCACGGGCCACTCGAATGGACCTCCCTTGTTGGTGGTGCCCAGTATGGTACCGCCTTGCACCAATATGCCCGCCACGCTTTGCTCGTCCAGCTCCACAATCTCCGTAGGCTCGCGCAGCACTCCGTTGAAGCTTTCAATGCAGCCTATCACCTCCCAGTCTTTTTCTTGGGAGGCACGTTTCACGATGCCGCGAATCACGGCATTCAGCCCCGGGCAGTCGCCACCGCCCGTCAGTACCATCACGCGTTTTTGAGCCATATTAATTACATTAAATAGTGTTAAATGCTGTTGCCCAGCATTATAAATAAAAGTTGCACCACGAAAACGGGCTACAAAGATACTAAAAAAAACGATTTTGCAAGAGAAAAATATGGACAAATTGAAATTTGATATGAAAGGAGGCGGGGGCAGACAGCCGCCTCGTAGGCTTCATAATTTTATATTTTCGGGCAGTCCCGGGAGAGGTCGCCAACGCGCCTCACTTGTGCCGAGGCTGGATCGGTATTTTCTGGCCCATTCTCGACCCATTCTCGACCTATTCTCGACCCATTCTCGACCTATTCTCGACCTATTCTCGACCCATTCTCGGCCCATTCTCGACCTATTCTCGACCTATTCTCGACCCATTCTCGACCCTCCATTGTTTGATATGCTGAGAATCATGCAGTTAAATATTTTACCATTCTCCTGAACTATGTGAAACCCTTCCGCTGCTTCGAAAATAGCGAGGCACTATCCTAGCTTGGCAGGAAGTCTTTTTTGCGATAAAAGAGAAAAACTTTGTGTGATTATGTTTTTTTTTCTTACCTTTGTGGCGTATTACCAATGCTCTGCTTTGGGGCGAAAAGCGTGTAAAGCATCTGTTCTTTAAAAGATTAGCAGGGTGTGTAATGCACGGCTGAATTACTTCATTGTACTGAAAAGACAAGACTATGGAACTGCAATTCATGGGTGCCACCCGCGAAGTGACGGGCAGCAAACACCTTATCATTACCAAGAAAGGACTGAAGATTTTGTTGGACTGCGGCATGTATCAAGGCAAAGGTCTGGACACCGATGCAATGAACCGCGACCTGGGCTTCGACCCCAAGGAGATAGACTACCTCATCCTCAGCCATGCCCACATAGACCATAGCGGGCTGATACCCTATATCTACAAGTTGGGCTTCAGGGGCACCGTGCTGTGTACCCCTGCCACGCGCGACCTCTGCGCCATCATGCTGTCCGATGCCGGACGCATACAGGAAAGCGACATCCACGACTTCAACAAAAAGCGCGCGAAACAGGGTTTGGCGTCCGTGGAGCCCATATATACCGAGGCCGATGCACAGGCCTGCATGAGTTGCTTCATCGGCGTACCCTACCACAAGCGCTTCAACATAGAGGGCGAGGTGAGCATAGAGTTCTACGACGCCGGCCACATCCTTGGTAGCGCCTGCACCTACATGGAGATAAAGGAAGGACGCCGCACCATAAAGTTGGGCTACACCGGCGACATAGGACGCTACAGCAAGCATATACTCAAGGATCCCGAGCCTTTCCCACAGGTGCAGTACCTCGTCACCGAGAGCACCTACGGCGACCGCCTGCACAGCACCCTTCAGGATGCCGAGCAGGAGTTGCTGATGGCTGTGCTGGACACCTGCACCAAGAAGAAAGGCAAGCTGATCATCCCCAGTTTCGCCATAGGACGTGCACAGGAATTGATATACGGCCTGAACTGCCTTCACAACAAGCAGATGCTGCCGGACATCGACACTTTCGTGGACAGCCCGCTGGCCGTGAATGCCACCAACATCATGCGTATGCACACCGAGTGCTTCAGTCGCCAGCTGGTGGAATACATGAAGACGGATCCCGACCCCTTCGGCTTCGACAAGTTGCACTACGTGCAAAGCGTGGCGGAGAGCAAAAGCCTGAACGTGCGCAACAAGCCCTGCATCATCATCAGCGCCAGCGGCATGATGGAGGCCGGCCGCGTGAAGCATCATCTGGCTAACAACATCGACAATCCCAAGACCACCATCCTCTGCGTGGGCTACTGCGAACCCAGCACCCTTGGTGCCAAGATTATGCGCGGCGAAAGTCCCGTCAGCATCTTCGGTCAGCAGCACACCGTGCGTGCCGAGCTGCGCCGCATCGACGCGCTGAGCGGCCACGGCGACTACAAGGAGATGATTGCCTATATCGGCTGCCAGAAGAAGACATCGCTGGAGCACATCTTTCTGGTGCATGGCGAGGAACAGGCTCAGTTCGCCTATATGGAAACACTGAACAGGCAAGGCTTCAAGCACGTCTCCATCCCAAAGTTCAGGGACAAGGTGGAACTGTAAGGTCTTTATTAGAAAACGATTTGAATCTCACGTCCCCGGGTATTGCATCACTCCTCAGGCGAGGAGGCAGGGGGGCTGCAAACTACTATGATTTTATTTTGGTCAGGTATTGTATTGTTGGTAGCGGGCTACTGGCTGTATAGCCGCTTGATAGAACGTGTCGTTGGCGTGGATGCCCAACGTGCCACCCCTGCCACTACGATGGCGGACGGCGTGGACTACGTGCCCATGAAGCCGTGGAGGATATTCCTCATTCAGTTCCTTAACATCGCCGGCGTAGGACCCATCTGTGGCGCCGTGATGGGTGCACAGTTCGGCCCCGCCAGTTACCTGTGGATTGTGTTCGGTACCATCTTTGCCGGTGCTGTGCACGACTTCATCTCGGGTTATATCTCGTTGCGTCACAAGGGCTGCTCGCTCCCCGAGATACACGGACGCTACCTGGGAATTGGCATGAAGCAGTTCATGCGCGGCTTCACGGTGATATTGATGATACTGGTAGGCGCCGTGTTTGTGAACACCCCCGCCTCGCTCATCCAGCACAACCTCGTGAGCGCCGATGCCAGTGCCAGCCTCATCTTCATATGGATAGGTCTCATCTTCCTGTACTATCTGCTGGCCACGATGATGCCCATCGACAAGATTATCGGCAAGATATACCCCGTTTTCGGCATCCTGCTGCTGGGAATGGCATTGGCGCTGGTGGTGGCATTCCTCGTCTACCAGCCCGCCATCCCCGAGGTGTTCGACGGCCTGCGGAACCGCCATCCCAACAAGGAGCATACCCCGCTGTTTCCCATGATGTTCATCAGCATCGCCTGCGGTGCTATCAGCGGATTCCACGCCACGCAGAGCCCCCTGATGGCACGCTGCATGGTGAACGAGAAGCAGAGCCGCCCCATCTTCTATGGTGCCATGGTGGCAGAAGGCGTGGTGGCACTGATATGGGCCGCCGCCGCCAACTATTTCTTCAGCACCGGCGATGTCGTGCACGGCATCGACATCCCCAGCGCCATTGGCGTGGCACTGAGCAAGAACGATGCCGGCGCCAGCGTAGTGAGCTGCATCGCCAGCACCTGGTTTCCCAAGTGGATTGCCGTAATCACCATCTTGGGCGTGATAGCCGCTGCCATCACCAGCGGCGACACCGCCCTGCGCAGCGCGCGGCTGATAGTGGCCGACTTCACCCAGGTGGACCAGAAACCCATGGGTAAGCGTTTCCTCATTGCCATACCCATCTTCCTGGCCACAGCCGCCATCATCGTCTTTGCCAACCAAAACAAGGAAGGCTTCAACCTAATATGGCGCTACTTCGCCTGGTCCAACCAGGTGCTGGCCACGGTGACCCTGTGGGCAGTGACGGTTTATCTGGCATGGAAGAAGCAACCCTACATCCTCACTTTCATCCCCGCCGTCTTTATGACCATGGTGACAGGCTGCTTCCTCTTCGTGGCGGAAAACGGCGGCTTCGGCATGGGTGCCTGGGGCTATGCCGTAGGCGCGCTGATAGACTTGACGGCCATATTCTTCTTCTTCCGTTGGATAAAGAAGCACCCCGCCAGCCCCGACGGGGAGGAATGACGCAACAGCCCTCCGCCCCCTGAAAAGAAGAATAAATCCCTGAAAGGGAGAATAAATTTTTTGCTGCTTCGCACAATATAAACCTAACTTTTGTGTTATACATGGAAAACTTTTGTGTTGTACATAGAAAATAGACAAACATGAAGAAGAACATATCTGCTCTTGCGGTGATATTGGCAGTGGCTTTCAGTGTCATGGCAGCAGGCCCCCGCAAGAACTCGCGCGCCGAGATGGGCATCAACGGCAACTGCCTGTATGTTATAGAATACACCTATAACGTGCACGGTGGCAAGGACGGTGGACGCCAGTTGGTGTGCATAGACAGCATCACCTTCGACAAGCGTGGCAACTATCAGGACAAAATACGACGTGCCGGCAAAGAATATACATATTATAGCTATTATTTCGACGTAAACGGCTATGCATTGGGCTGGAACGAATACAACCGCGCCCTGCAGTTGCAGGGACGCACCGCCTACCTTAACGACCGCGACGGCAACCGCGTAGAGCGCACTGTGTATATGAGTGAGCGCATGACCAAGAAGGAGACCAGCCGGTACGACAACAACCGGCTGGTGGAGGAGCAGAGCTACCATCCCGACGGCAGCGTGGCCGAGAGGCGAGAGTACAAGTACGACGGAGCCGGCAACAACACGGAGCTGGATTTCTACGATGCCGCCGGCCACCTCACGCAGCGCTATATGTACAAGTATGACGACCGCGGCAACCGCGTGGAGTGGCGCTACTACGATGCCGACGAGTTTCTGGTGGCACTGACGACATATTATTACGACGACCATGACAACGTCATCGAAGTGTCCTCCTTCAACTACGACGAACACCTGAACTGGAAGCACAGTTACGTCTATGAATACGACGAGGACGACAACTGGGTGCGCCAGACCATTTATCGCAACAACAGTCCCTACCAGGTGATAGAGCGCGAGATAGCATTCCCCGCCAACGAATAACTCGCACGAATGGCATGACGACAAGAAGCCGTCTCCCTGAAGCCAGGACAAGTGCCTGGCTTCAGGGAGACGGCTCTTTTTATGCGGCGGGGCTTATTCTATGCCAGAAGTGCCATTGCACAGCAGGGACATGCCTCGTCCCTGCTGTGCATGCAAGGCATGACTATCTTTTGCCGCCGCCCACTATGCCGCGTTGCTCGTGGATATTGTCGGCTAGTTCCAGTTTGCCGAAACGCCATGCAAAGCCGGCTAGAAAGTAGCGGCTGGTAAGATCCAAGCTGGTGCTGGTGCCAGTGTAGGTGTCGTTGGTATTGGTGGTGCTGTTGCCTCTTTTCGCGCCCCAGTTGAAAACATCCCGCACTGCGGCCCACACGGTCATACGTTTGTCGAAAAGGTCGGCACTGGCACCGAAGTCAAAGTCGTAGTTCTCGCCCTCCTTGCTGCCCAGCGATATGGTGGACGAGTTGTATTCGGCATTGGCGAAGAACTGCCAGTTGTCGTGGAACTTCCACCACAGGTTGGCGCGCAGGCTGTAGCTCCACTTGTTGTCCGCAAGGTCGGGCTGTCCGCCGCCACGCTTCATGGTGTATTGGTAGTTGAACAGGTTGGCATACATCCTCAGGCTCATGTTGCTGCCGGGGCTGAACATGGCATTCAGCGTGGCTCCGGTCATGCTGTAGTCGCTCACGTTGGCGGCATAGCTGTAGTAGACGATGCGGCGCAGGTAGGGGTCTTGGACGTTTGCCACGTCCGTAAGGCTGCTTATGGCGCTTTGGTTGATGTAGCTGTAGGCATCTATGCCCAGGGTGCCGAACTTTGCAATGTACTTGCTCCAGCCAGCCTCGATGTGGTGTGTGAGGCCCCGTTTCAGGCCGGGGTTGCCTGTAGTGTAGTTGTCTAGGTCGTATGCGCGGAAACGGGTGAGTTGGTTTGCCTCGGGCTGTTCCATGTTGAGCGTATAGTTTAGGTGGAAGGAATGGAAGGAGGAGGTGTTGTGGCTGAGGTGCACGGAGGGCTTCAGGCTGACAAAGTTTGCACTGGTGTCGCCACGGAACGGCATGTGCGAAGATGCGATGGAGTTGCTGTGGCGGTTGTATGCTCCCAGTCCCAGTTCCATCGTGAAGTTGCCCCATTTCTTCTCCAGGTTCACGTCGCCACCCACCATTGCGAGGTTGTAGGAGGTGGTATGGTTGCGCAGCGTGTCTGGCACATATTGGAAGCCGGAGTTGCTGTCCATCCATACGCCCTGGTTTCTGACGAAGTCGTTGCTGCTTTCCAGCAACAGGGCCGCCGAGAGCAAGGTTGCGTGGCCGAGCGGTTTTGTGTAGCGTGCCTTCAGGTCGATGTCCATATCGCTATTGGTCTCTTCCACGTTTCGTTCAAAAGTGTGGTTTTGGTGGGGTGCCTGAAAGATACGTCCTTGAAAGCCTCTTTCCGAGGTGTTGTTGGCGTGGAGCGACCCCTCTAGCCGAAACTGCTGCCCCGCAGTGTCCAGCTTGTGGACGTAAAAGACTCCCAGCCCGGCGTAAATGCCGCCGTTTGTGCTGTTTGTGCTGTCTGTGAACGCCAGCGACGGGGTTGTGAAGGGAGGGTAGTAGCGCATCTGCAGGCTGGAACTTATGGCGGACGGAAAGCCCCAGTGTCCCAGATATCCATAGCTGTTTAGGCTGCGGGCGCTATCTATGTTCAGATCGTAGGAAAATCCTATGTTGACCCCTCTGCTTTTGCTTTCGGCATGGCTTTTCGAGGTGTCCCATTGTGTGGGAACGTAGATTTGTGCCGTCTCGTCCCAGGGGCTTTGCCTGTGACTGCTGTATGCGTCTTCTTTCCTGGGCCAATAATAGGTGTTGGCCCACACGTTCAGCATGCTTTTCTTTGTGCCTACCATGTAGCTGGCCCAGGGTGCAATCACGGGCGTAGCGGCGCCGTTCAGTCCTGCGCTGAGCAGCTGGCTCAGTTCTATTTCGGCGTCGGTCACTATGTTGATGATGGCCTGTTTGTCCGTGGCGTATTTGGCACTGGGGTTGGTGATAGTCTCTATGCGCTTGATGCTGCTGGCGGGGACGCTTTTCAGATAGGCTTTGAGGCTTTCCGTGGTGAGGTGGCTGGGATGGTCGTTTATCCAGATATCCACGCTGCTGATGCCACGCAGTTTCACGTTGCCCTGTATGTCTACCTCCACGCCCGGTGTGTTCTGAAGGGCATCTCCGGTGTTGCCGTTCTTCACGCTGGGGTCGTCCTTTACGCTGTATATCATCTTCTCGCCGCTCATCGTGAATATGGGGCGGTTGGCAGTCACCGTCACAGCTTCCAGCATCTCTGCGCCGGGTTTCATCAGGATGTTGCCAAGCTTGATGTTGCTTTCGATGCTGAAGGTGACGTAGTGCGTGCGATAGCCGATGGAGCTTACTTTCAGCAGATATTCTCCCGCCCCTATGCCTTTGACCACGAAGGCACCCTTGTCATCGGAGATGGTGCCCTTCACGAATGAGGTGTCTGTTTTTGCTGCCACTATGATGTTTACGTAGGGCAGCCCTTCGTGGGTGATGCTGTCTTTCAGCGTACCACTCACGCTGAATTGGAAAGCCTGCGCTATGGCGGAGGAAGATAGCAGCAGTAAGGCAAAAAGGCCGGTCATTGTTAGTATTCGGCTCCCAAATCTCTTAAGGAAGCCGTCGTTGTTCGCGTTTCTCATTACTATTTATTATTGTTCTTTGGTATTTTATTGAGTTGTGTGTCTCTAAATTTTGTTTAGAGACATATTTTTTTAGACATGTCACTACCTACCAGAACCATTTCATGCTTATGTCAATAGTGGTAAGATATTCGACTGCAATTGCATTTTTCTGTTCTGGGGTGAAGTGTCGCGAGGAGCGGACATTAATTTGCCCGTCGCCGTTGGGAATAGATCCTCTAAGTTGCGTTTTTATGTCGGCACCGTCTATAGTGCCGCTTATGTCTATGGCATCTTCGTGCGCGCACATGAACTATTCGGTCTTCACCTGTGAGTAGATTTCAGCGTCAATATCCTCGTCCTCCAAGCCTATCTCCTGCTGCAAGACAAGCTGGCGTAGCACGTCTTTCTGCTCTGCGCTGAGGGGGGCGAGGGACAGGATGGTGTCGCGTTGACGCTCGGGCTGATGCACTACGAGGGTGCTGTCCGTAAGGCTGTATTCGTTGTTGGCACTGCTGTGCCACCAATTGAAGGGAGAGTCGGTGTAGAACGTGCTTTTCATCCCGCATCCTATGTCGCTTATGCCGCCGTGATGCATGATGATGGGTACATTCTTGCTGTCCCGCCACGTTGCGTCGCGCGTTGCGTTCAGAAAGTCTTGTCCAAGGCATTGGCAGCTGTTGGGATCGGCGTCCACGAAGGCCAGTTGCAGGATGTCGCGATAGAGGGCGGGGAAAGTTTTTTCGAAGAAGTAGACCTCCTCGTTTTTCCCTATGCACTCCATAAGCGTTTTCATTCCCTTGAAGTTGGCCGTCGCCAGTACCCGTGCATAGGCCGTTTTTCCTTTCATTACGTCGAAGGAGAGCGTCTTCTCGTCCTGGCGCACGTTCCTCAGGCGGTAGGTCTTGTGTCTGCCGGGAATGACACGGTATGCACGCATCTTGATTTTGTCGTCGTCAATCTGTTGCAGCGAGTTGTCGAGGCTCAGGTCCAGCAAGGCATAGCCTTCCCTGGGGTTGTTGTCCGTGAAGGCCACACGGTGTGTCTTTCCTATCAGCGGCAGGCTGGTAATGGCGGTGTCCGAGCTTCCGTAGATGTCGAAGGCTTCGTTTTGCATGATTACCTGCACGCAGTAGTCCTCGCTTTCTTTCATCTGCACGGGAGCAAATTCCTGCCGTGCCATCTTGCTGCAGGAGGCCAAGGTCAGCGCGGCAAAAACTGTTATTATGAATGTCTTGTTCATGATTGTCGGTTGTTAGGTTTATTGGTTGGCCAAATCTTCTAATGTTATTCCCAGTACCTTCATTTTCTGCAGGATGGGAGGCAGCTCTTCTTCGAAGAACTGTTTCCTTTGGAGGGCTTTCACCCTCCGGGGGCCGTCGGAGGCAACGAAATAGCCCACGCCGCGCCGGTTGTAGATGATGTCCTGCTGCTGCAGGTAGTCGAAGGCACGCAGCACCGTGTTCGGGTTCACTTGTAGCTCTGTCGCCACGTCGCGTACCGATACCATCCTTTCGTTCGGCTTCCACTCGCCCGCGGCGATACGGTTGCACAGCTGCTCCGCGATCTGCTCGTATATTGGTTTTTGTTTCCGGAAGTCCATGATTGATAATGTTAATAGTTTATACAGTTCATAAGGTTCATAGTGTGTGGCTTGTAAGGGTATGTTTGACTGTGGGATGCTTTCTGGGAACCCCGATGAACCTTATTATATATTAATAGTTCATCTTTTTCAGTCTACGTCCGCCCCACCAGGTGAATACGGCAATCCATATGCTCTTGCCAGCGACGTTCAGCCAGAAGATGAATCTTATCACATTATAGGTGTCCCATTCTGCCCATACTGCCAGTCGCTCCAGCAAATCGTGGATGTCCATACCGCTGAAAATTGCGATGGCGACAGGTGTGGAAATCATGTTCATCACAAAGCCGATGATGATGATCCACAGGATGGTTTTGGCCACCTTGTTTTTCTTGAAGACGGTGTTTGTGAAGAAGAAGGTGGTGCTGGTAGCCAGCAGGCCGAGGATGTAGGTAACGAACATGAAGCCGAAGCTGCCAAAGAAATAGTAGAAGGCTTCCCTGTTTACTATGGTGGCGGTAAACGCGTTGTCTCCGCTCATCAGCGGCCAACCTTGCCATATCCAGTCCACATAGCTGCCGAAAGGCAGTAGGGTGAGGAAGAGGTCTATCGCGATGCCTGTCAGCAGGGCGGCGACGGGCATGCACACATAGCTCACCAGCACCTGGCTCCAGAACTTTTCCCTCTTGCTGGCAGGCAGCATGGCGTAGTAGATGCCTTCGTTGGGGATGTTCACGGTGCGGTAGATGCGGCTGGGTGCCATTATGGCTACCAGGCACATGGAGGCGTAGACGAGTATTCTGCGCACTATGGGCGCAATTTCTGTGGCACCTTGGCTGCCCAGCACCAGGTTGAACAGCCATACCGCCACGGGGATGCAGCAGATTATGATGAAAGTGGTGCGAAACGAAGGCCAGCTGCTGCGCAGGTCCTTCGCAAAAACCATATTAAAACGATTCATGATTACGAGTTTTTTTCCGGTTATTTGTGTTTTTTGCGATGGAGTCTTTCTCTGTTACCCAGG
>CAMURW010000012.1 GCA_947097635.1 uncultured Bacteroidales bacterium | reverse complement strand
TTTACTGTCGCCACCAGAAGGGTAGAGAAGCGCGCTAAAGCAGATGTCGCAATGTATGTGAAACGGGACACCACGCAGAAGATGGTGAACCAATTGGCTGGCGGCGACGCCATAAAAGCGCAGATTGTCGGCGACAGTTTGGCAGTGCAGCGCGAGGCCTACTATCTTGATTCTATGGCTAATGAGAAGGTGTGGTTGGGCTTCACCTATCGTCAGTGCCAGGCCCGTGAGATAAATCTGGGTCTTGACCTGAAAGGCGGCATGAACGTGATGATGGAAGTGAGCACCGTGGACGTGGTGCGCGCCCTGGCTGGCAACACCGAAGACAGCATTTTCAACAAAGCCATCGATCTGACCCTGAAACGCCAAAAGACTACTACAAATCAGAACTTCGTAGACTTGTTCTACGCTGCTATCACAGAGATAAAGCCCGATGTGCAGCTTGCCCCCTATTTCAACACCCAGTTGCGCGACCGCATCAAGATGAGCGACAACAACAACGATGTCATCAAAGTGGTGCGCGAAGAGACTGACGGCGCTTACGACCGTACCTATGAAATCCTCCGCCAGCGTATCGACAAGTTCGGCGTGGCACAGCCCACCATCCAGCAGCTGCGTGCCAGCGAGCGTATTCTCGTAGAGCTCCCAGGCGTGAAAGACCCCCAGCGTGTGCGCCGCCTGCTCCAAGGTACTGCTCAACTGGAATTCTGGCAGACCTATGATGCCAAAGATGCTTTCTCGTATCTTGACAGAACTAATACCTATATAGCTGGCATACAAGGCGGCAAAGAAGAAGCCGTAGACACCACTGCCGTGGCCAGCGACACCATTGCCGCCGTCGGCGACAGCAGCAGCGCCGCCATTGCCGCCGCTCTGCAGCAGGCCCCTGCCGGTGTCAACAACCAGACCAACAACGAGGCTGCCAAACAAAACCCGCTGTTTGCCGTCTTCAGCCCGAACGTCAATCCTCAGAATGGTCAGATCCTCGAAGGTGCCGTGGTGGGCTATGCAGCCGACAAGGACCGCGCCGCCATCGACGAGATGTTGTCTAAGGCCGTCGACAAGAAAATCATCGACAGCCGCCTCATCAAGTTCCTCTGGGCAGCCAAGCCTATTGACGAGAAGAGTAATGTGTACGCTCTCTATGCCATAAAGATTACCACGCGCGACGGCAGCGCCTTGATGGACGGTAGCGTAATCACCGATGCCCGTCAGGACTTCAGCGCCACTGGCGGCAACGAGATTAGCATGACCATGAACAGCGAAGGCGCACGCGAATGGAAGCGCATCACTGGCGAGAACATCGGCAAGTGCGTAGCCATCGTGCTGGACGACCAGGTGTACAGCGCCCCTGTGGTGCAGGCAGAGATTGCCGGCGGCCGCAGTAGCATCACTGGTCATTTTACCCTAGAAGAAGCCAAGGACCTTGCCAACATTCTGAAGAGCGGTAAACTTCCCGCACCCGCCGTTATCGTGCAGGAGGCCATCGTAGGTCCCAGCTTGGGACAAGAATCCATCCACAAGGGATTCATCTCCTTCATCCTCGCTTTCATCGTAGTACTTATATATATGGTAGTATTCTACAACCGTGCCGGCTGGGTGAGTGTGTTGGCTCTTATCACCAACGTGTTCCTGCTGATGGGCGTGCTTGCTTCCATTGGCTCTGTGCTTACGATGCCAGGCATTGCTGGTATCGTGCTGACTATGGCAATGGCAGTGGACGGCAACGTTATTATATATGAACGAATAAAAGAAGAGCTGCGTGCAGGCAAGAGTGTCAACAATGCCGTGGACGAAGGTTTCCACAACGCCTACAGCGCCATCATCGATGGCCAGGTTACCACCTTCCTGCTGGGCCTCGTGCTGATTATGTTCGGTAGCGGTCCGGTGCAGGGCTTCGCCGTGACACTGTGTATCGGTATCGTCACCTCCCTGTTCACCTCCATCTTCATCACGCGTCTGTGCATCGACAATATGCTGAAGAAGAACCGCAAAATTACCTTCAGCTTCCCCTTCAGCGAGAATTTCATGCGCGGTGCACACGTGGACTTCATCGGCAAGCGCAAGACCTGGTACATCATCGCCCTCTGTTTCATCGTGCTGGGCATCGGTTCCCTGGCCTTCCGCGGCCTCAACTATGGTATCGACTTCACCGGCGGTCGCACCTATGTGGTGCGTTTCGACCAACCCGTCACCGCCAACAATGTGCGCAGCAGCCTGGAAACTGAGTTTGGCGAGAGTCCCGAGGTGAAAACCTATGGCCCCAGCAACCAACTGAAGATTACCACAAAATATAAGGTGAACGACGATAGCGATGAAACCAAGAACGAAATACTACAGAAACTGTATGACGGAACCAGGGGACACTTCAAGGACAACATCTCCCTGAAGGAATTCCAGAGTACCGAGACCAATCCTCTGGGTATCATTCAGAGCGAGCAGGTGGGTGCCACCATCGCCAACGATCTCAAGCGCAGTTCCGTGCTCGCCGTGATAGGCGGTCTGCTCGTAATCTTCGCCTACATCGCCATCCGCTTCAAGAGTTGGCGTTTCGGTTTGGGTAGCGTGGCAGCCTTGACACACGACACTATCCTTGTCATCGGCAGCTTCGCACTGCTCTACGGCATCCTGCCCTTCAACATGGAGGTGGACCAGAGCTTCATTGCCGCCGTGCTTACCATCATCGGTTACTCCATCAACGCCACCGTGGTTATTTTCGACCGCGTGCGTGAGAACCGCCAACTTTTCCCCAAACGCGACCTCAAGGCCCAGATGAACGACGCTATCAACTCAACCCTCGCCCGTACCATCAATACTAGTGGCACCACTTTCGTCACCCTACTAATGATGTTCATCTTCGGTGGCGAAACCATCCGTGGCTTCCTATTTGCACTGCTGGTCGGCGTGATTTGCGGTATGTTCTCGTCCGTCTGCATCGCCAGCCCCATCGTTTACGAGATCTTCCGTAGGAAGGATGCCAAAGAGGCTGCTCGCTTGGAGGCGAAATAAAAAATAAGCAGATATAAGTCATAAGGCTTGTGGCGGCAAGTGTACCGTCCGCCACCATAAGCATTACTACTCAAACATCAATATAGAAAGAATAGTTTTTATACTATGGATGATCTGATAGGTATTGTGGTGGCTTTGCTGATATGGGGCGGCAGCGCCTTGGTGGCCCGAGCAGGCAAGGTGGCGAGGAAAACGCAGCAAGCGCAACCCGTCGGCCCGTCGGCATCTCAGCAGCACGATGTCACAGACCCTGGCGACAGCCGGGACAGCGAAGGCTGGGACGATGACGAAGAAGCCTATGAAGACCCAGACGACGGCGCATCACGTGGCGAGACCCTTCAGGAAGTGCTGAGGCGCAGGATGCAGGAAGCCATGGGAGACGTAGGCGAAGTCTACAGACCCTCCACACACGAGGCACACGAGCAACCACACCAAAGCATCTCCTTGCCTCGGGGGGGCTTTGTGGATGAACTGGGTAGCATCATCGATGACCTCGACGAAGAGCCTGTGGCACAAGCCGACATCCCCTTCTACGTCTTCCAAGGCTATGATGCCGTCAGGCAGCACACCGCTGCCGCCAGCGGCGATACCGCAAAAACGTTCCACGATGCCAGACGGCCACAAGAAACCATCAGCGACGGAATCCTCATCCACGATGCTGATGTCGCGGGAGGTTTCGATCTGCGGCAGGCCATCGTCTACGACACTATCCTGCGCAACGAAAACACAGAATACCTAAGCAATCGGTAGCCTGCGGGTTCCCCGAGAAGCCACAACGTCATACCACGACGGTATACAGAGCTTCCCGCTTTGCGATTACAGATACTCCCATCGAGAAAAAAAATAAAAAATATTAACTCTTTACATGAAAGAAACATGAGTATGTTCAGAAAAGTACTATTTGTGATCGGGCTTCTGCTGGCCACGCAAGTGGCGGCAATAGCCCAAGGTACCCTGAGAGGCTCCGTCAAGGACGACCAGGGCGAGCCCCTGTACATGGCTGCTGTAAAAGTGTTGCGTGACGGCAACCTGATACGCGGTGCCATGACAGACTTTGACGGTATGTACACCGTGAGTGGATTGGATGTTGGCAAGTATGACATCGAGATTAGCTACAGCGGTATGCAGCCTATTCTGAAAAAGGGTGTTAACATCAAAGCTAACGACTACACCATGGAAAACTTCGTTATGAAGACCAATTCCACCCTGCTGGATGTCGTGGAAGTTGTGGAAGAACGCGTCCCTATCATTGATATGGGAGGTGCGGCCACAGGTTCCCGTGTGAGTTCCGAAGACATCGAAAGAATGCCTGGTACCGATGTCTCCTCCATCGTGGCTTCCGTCGGCGGTGTGGGATACAATAGCGACGGTAGCGCAGGTGCAGCGCGTGGTGAGACAGGTATGGTCACCAATGTGGGCGGCGTACGTACACGTGCCGGCGTCAATGTGCCTAAGGAAGCTATCGCCGAGATTCAGGTGATTCTGGGCGGTACTCCTGCCAGCATGGGCGAGGCAGTAGGCGGTGCGCAGGTTATTACGCTCAAGCCGCCTCAGCCCAAGTTCTTCGGCATGGTGCGTTACGAGACCTATTTCAACTATATGATAAACCATCTGCTCACAGTCTATCTCACCGGCCCGCTATGGGTGAAGAGGACGCAGACGGCGGAAGGTGGCGTGATGGAAATGACAAAGCTGGGCTACCGCTTCACGGCAGAGGGCAGTTACTATAATTTCGCCTACTACCGTCCTAGCGACAGGAGATACAAAGTGGTGAACGACGCTAAAGTGAAGGAACTGGAGCAGAATCCTATTATTTACGATCCCGAAAAAGGGTCCATAGAATATGCGGGAGATTACCTACGCAACGGTGATTTTGTAGAGATAAAACGACCCACCGCCAATAATTATTATTCCAATAAAGACCGCTACAGCGACTTCAGCCGCTACTATGGTGCTGCCAACCTGGCGTTGGTATATCGCTTCAGCGAATACAGCACGTTGGAGCTCACCACGGAGCTCGTGTATACCAAAGGACCTAACACTAGCATCAGTTACTTCCCCCTGAACCTTACTCGCGCTGCTTTCGGCGTAAGCGAGCAGAACAGTTTCAAGGTGCAGGCCGACTTCCAGCAGCGCTTTCCCGATGCTGCCCCTGCCGAGGGCGACGCTACACTGCCGGCAGCCAAGAGGAGCATCAAGAACGCTATGTTCCAAATCAACGCCATGTACAACCGTATCTTCGCCAAGAATTACAATGAGAACTTTGGAGACGATATCTTCAAATATGGTCACATCGGTACTTTCGTCACTGAGCTGGAACCCAGTTACGACCTGAAGAACAACATTAGTTACAATGGAACTACGCAATCTGCTTTTGTGCTGAACAGTTACGATCAGAAAATCGTTAGTTTCACCCCCAGCAAATACAACCCTATCTTGGCCAACTACACCAACCAGTTGTGGAACATGGAGACGAACTACATTAACCAGCTGATGTACAGCAGGGAGAACATCCTTGCTTTCAAAGGTCTGATGAACGGTGATGCGCCCTCTTCCATCTACGGTATGTTCAGCAATGTAGGTATCCAGAGCACGGGTTACAGACAGAGCGTATCCAACTATGTGTACGTAGGTGCCAAAGCCAGTGCCTCGTTGGGTCCTCACGAGCTGGAGATAGGCTATCAGATAGACTATGGTAGCAGCAGCGCTTACAGTCTGGGTGCTTACAGCCTGTGGACCATCATGCGCCAGAATGCTAACGCGCACATTACCCAGTTGGACCTCAGCCATCCTATCTACTCTGTGCGGAACGGTACGCTGTATGTCGACTACAACCGCCTGAACGGCGGCGGACAGACGCAGTTCAGCGCCTCCATGCGTGAAGCCTTGGGTCTCGATGTAAACGGTACAGACTGGCTGGACGTGGACCGCTATAGTCCCGACTGGTATCAGCAGAACGGCGGCATAGAAATGTTCAGTAGCAAGGAACTCTTCAACGGCGGCGGCAACAACGCCATCGTGAGTTACTATGGCTACGACCACACAGGCAAGCGCTACAACGGCAGCGGATGGAGTCTTGACGACTTCTTCGATCCCGTCGGCAAGGGCCACGGGAACTTCCAGTACATTCCCTCTTTCGCTCCCACATATATGGGTGCTTATATTCAGGATAAGTTCGCTTTTGAGGATCTGGTGTTCAACGTCGGTGTCCGTGTAGACTACTTCGATGGAAACCAGAGCGTGCTAAAAGACCCTTATCTGCTTTACGATAGTTACACTGTAGGCCGTCTGAAGGCGGGTGAGGCACCTTACAATACCGGTCTCGCTGGCAACGCTTTCGCCAATGCCGCTAAGGATGACTGGGTGGTGTATGTCGACGACCCCTCCGCCACAACTCCTACCATCCGTGGTTATCGTAACGGACGTGTGTGGTACAACGCAGACGGCGTGGAAGTGGCTAGTCCCACTTCCGTCATCGGCGAGAGCGGACGTCCTACGCCTTATCGTTCCACTGGCGCTGGTGGCGGTCAGGAAGTCGCCACTTTGGGTAACGCGAGCGGCAATCAGATCAGCAGCGCAGCCTTCGAGGACTACAAACCTCAGATCGTGCCCATGCCCCGTATCGCTTTCAGCTTCCCCGTTGGTCTGAAATCACAGTTCAAAGCCAACTACGACATTATCGCTCGTCGTCCCAGTGGCGGCTGGCAGGCCGACTACCTGAGCTATATGTATATGACCAAGGCCACCGTTATCTACAACCCCAACCTGAAACCCGAACGCGTCACCAACTACGAGGTAGCTTTCGAACAGGCTCTGAACGACAACATGGCCGTCAGCTTGAGTGCATACTACAAAGAGACGCGCGACCTTATCCAGCTGGTGCAGTACGCTGGTGCCGACCCCAATCAGAACTATTATAGTTACGATAACCTGGACTTCAAGACCACCAAGGGTTTCACCTTCAGTTACAATATGCGTAGCACCAAGAACCTTCGTGTCAGTGCCAACTACACGCTGCAGTATGCCGAAGGTACTGGTATCAGCAGCACCACCATGCAGGAACTGATCAAGGAAGGCTACACTACACTAAAGATGCTCAACCCTATAGGCGAGGACCAACGTCACGTATTCAAAGTCAACGTGGACTTCCGTTACGGACAGGGTGCCCAGTACAATGGCTGGCGCTTTAACCGCATGGTCAAGGACAAGGAAACGGGTGAGAAGAAAAAGAAAGAGGTGCGTCCCTTCGAGAACGCCGGAATCAACATTATGGCAGTGGCACAGAGCGGTGCTCCTTACACCCGCGCCCTCAGCGTCACCGAATCCTACATCGTAGGTAGCTACAACGGTGCCCGTCTGCCCTGGGCTTTCTATTTTGATGCCATCGCCGACAAGGTCTTTAACATCGACCTCCATAGGAAAAACGGCACAGTGAAGCACACGCAGATGAAGGTGAGTCTCACTGTGACCAACCTCTTCAATATCCGTAACACTATAGCTGTGTACTCTGCTACCGGCAGCCCCGAGGACAACGGTTACCTCACTGACCCCTCTACTCAGGCTATTATCAATTCGCAGGTGAACCCCGATAGTTATCGCGATCTCTATTCCATCTACCTCAACAACAACAATTTCTACTACAATCCTGCTCGTCAGATAAAACTTGGCTTAACCTACATGTTCTAAACCCCGAGGACGGTGATACCATCACTGGACATAGGTCTTTATTAATGCGTAAAAAAATTATTAGAAATGAAAAATATTGTTAGCAAACTTGTAGCAGTGTCTCTGCTTGTTTCGTTGCTCACGGGGACGGCTGTCGCTAGGGAGTGCACAACCTGCAAGAGGTCGAACGCTACTACGACCCATATCCGTGCCAAAGCGGCATCGTGCAAGAGAGCACAAAGCACTGCAGAGCTTAACGTGAACAATGTGCGTGCCCTTATCAATGGCTATGGTAACATGTGGTACGACGGCAGCATCTCTCAGTATCACCTGCCCAAGAACAGCACCAGCACTCCTATGTATTGTGCAGCACTGTGGATTGGCGGCACGGATGTCAACGACCAACTGCGTATCGCTGCTCTGCGTTTCGGACAGGACGGCGACGACTATTGGCCAGGCCCGCTTACCATAGACGGTGCAGCCACCGTTACCACCGAAGTGTGTAACTACTATGATCGTCACTGGAAAATCACCCAGCAGGACGTGCGCAACTTCATGAGCAAGTTCAATTACCCTACAGCAGAAGAGCTGACCAGCGGAGCAGTGCCTACGCTGAAGGACGGTGAGAGCCTGGATGACATCGCTCAGGTCATCAAAGAATGGCCTGCACACGGCGCCTTCGAAAACCAGAGCCACTACCTAGCACCCTTCTATGATGCCGACGGCGATGGCGAGTACAACTATCAGAACGGCGACTATCCTTACTACGACTTTGACAATGCATTATGCCCCCGTACCCTGAAAGCGGCACTGGCCCCTGGCGAAAACTATGTGCCTAGACCCACAATGGAAGAAGAGCACGGCATCGTGAAAAGTTCTCTGCTCAGCGACCAGGTGCTGAAAGGCGACCAAACCATCTGGTGGGTGTTCAACGACGTAGGTAACGTGCACACCGAGTCACAAGGCAATGCCATCGGTATGGAGATTCGCGCACAGGCCTTCGCCTTCTCCACCAATGATGAGATAAACAACATGACTTTCTACACCTACGAGATCATCAACCGTTCCACTTACGAGTTGCGTAACGCTTACTTCAGTCAGTGGGTGGATCCCGACTTAGGTTATGCCCAGGACGACTATGTAGGCTGCGATGTGAAACGCGGTCTCGGCTACTGCTATAATGGTAAGGAAGTCGATGGTCCCGGCACTGGTGCTTATACGGGTGTTCCTCCCGCAGTAGGTATCGACTTTTTCCAGGGTCCTTACATGGACCCCGACGGCAAGGACAATCCCCGCATCGACATAAACAAGATGAAACTCTACTACCCCGCTCAACTGCAGGAGTATGTCATCGGCACCGATGCCAGCGGGCGCACCATCTACGACACCATCAAGCTGAACGACCATGCCTACCAGTTCTATGGCAACAATGGCCAAGGTAGCGCATGGTACTTCCAGCCTGGCGACAGCGTGGGCAATTGCGCTATTAACGGCGTGAACTTCGGCAACAACATCATCGATGACGAACGTTTCGGCATGCGCCGCTTCGTGTACTACAACAACGATGGTACCGCCAATAACGGCGAACCCAACAAAGCTACGGACTACTACAACTACCTGCAAGGTAAATGGCGCAACAACCAGCGCATGAAATTCGGCGGCAACGGCCTCTCTGGCGGTGAAGTAAGCGATGTGAACTGCGACTTCATGTTCCCAGGAAACAGCGATCCCCTGCACTGGGGTACCAACGGCGTGATTCCCGATGAAAAATACCATCCCAACGACTGGAGCGAAGTCACCGTGGGCAAAAACCAGCCAGGCGACCGTCGTTTTATGCAGAGTGCAGGCCCATTCACCCTGAAGGCAGGTGCTCTGAACTACATCACCGTGGGTATTCCCTTCGCACAAGGCAGCAGCAACGCCTGGAGCAACGTAGAGGAATTGCGCACCATCGATGATGTGTGCCAGAACCTGTTTGAGAATTGCTTCGCAGTGCTGGACGGACCCGATGCTCCCACCATGGTGGCACAGGAACTTAGCAACGAAATCATACTGTATCTCACCTACGAGAACCCCTCCAGCAACAACTACAACGAAAAGTACGAGCAGGAAGACCTCTCCATACCCGAAGGCTACCAGTGGAATAAGGACACCGTAATTAATGGCGACACCACCACTGTTCCCAAATTCACCTATTATGACCGTAAATACCGTTTTGAGGGTTATCAGATTTTCCAGCTCGTCAACGCCAAGGCCAGCATCGCTGACATTACCGATGAGACCAAGGCTCGTCTGGTAGCACAGTGCGACATCAAGAATTTCTATGACGACACCATCGACAGCCCTACACTGCCCATCGGCACACTGGTGAACTACACCACGGAGAGCACCACAGGTCTTATCACTGGACGCGTGATGGTGGAAGGCTCCAACAATGGCATACAGCATGTATTCCATATCACTAACGACGCTTTCGCTACTGGTAACAACACCTCGCTTGTCAACAACAAAGAATACTACTTCATCGCCATCGCCTACGCTCACAACCGTTTCAAAGAGTACAGTCAGACCGAGGAAGCCTACCTCAAAGGTCAGAAAGAACCCTACCTCAGCGGACGGAAGAACGAGAAGGGGGGCACCATCACCTCTATTGTCGTCAAACCTCATAACCCCCGCAGCGAGAACGGTGGTACCAAGGTACAAGCCGAATTCGGCATCAGCCCCAACATCACTCGTATAGAAGGCTACGGCAACGGCGGCGGCATACTGAAACTTACGCAGGAATCCATTGAAGAACTCATGGGCAAGCCAGGCGAGGTCGCTAAAGTTCCTGGCACTTTCGATGGTTTCAAGATGAACGAACCCTGCATCATTGCTCATCCGCGTTATGAGCAGAACGCTGGCCCTATCAACGTCCGTGTGATAGATCCTCTCAACGTGAAGCCAGGTCAGTTCTACATCGCATTCGATGGCGTGAACGACACCACCTCCCGTTGGACTATCTCCCGTGTGGATGGCAAACCTCTGTATGACAATGTGTACACAGATACTGCCGACTTCGTCATTGGCCGTTACAACGAACAGCTGTTCCTAGACCTCGGCATCGCCGTCTCTATTGAGAACACCACTCCTGTAGCCGCCAAGTTCGGCTTTGGCAACTATTTGGCTCTCCCCAGCCCCACGCAAGGTGTGATGTCCGAGTCCAGTTTGCTGTCCTCAAACATGACTTTCGGTGAGGCCACAAAGACATGGCTCTCTGGCGTGCACGACGCTGATGCCTTCCTTATCCAGAACTGGATACGCAGCGGCTCGCAGTTCTCGCAGAGTGCAGTAAGCAGTTTCATCTCCTCCAACAAGCCCGTGGGGCAGGTATATCCCAACGACGAGACCTACCTTGACGGTGACTACTACCGTTTCGGCCTTGACAACTCCAACCGCGTCATTTCCGTGGGTGTGGATAAATCGCAGACCTATGAAGGGGTCGTCTCTGGCATGTGGGCACCCTATGGTCTGGCCAGCGCACGCGAATATCATCCTGCTTTCTCGCTGCAGTACTACTTCGCCGATACCACCACCGTGAAACAGTTGAGAAGCACCTCCAGCGTGCAGTTCAAGCCTTACTATCAGGCACTGCGTGAGACCTACAACTACACCACGCTCAGTGGTTTCAGCAACAAGTCCATCATATACAACGACCTCAACAACCTGCCTAGCGTGCACATCGTTATCACTAGCGACACCAGCAAATGGACACGGTGTCCCGTGCTGGAAATGTGCGACGACTATACGCAGAGCGAAGGCAATGCCCGCCGCTTCCAGATGCGTAAGCACCTCAGCATAGACAAGAACGGCAAGACCATCGAAGACCTTGGTGTCGCTGCCAACGTCAACGACCCTGGCAATCCCGCCTACATCGAAGCTGAAGGCATGGGGTGGTTTCCGGGCTACGTCATCAATCTCGCCACTGGCGAGCGTCTCAACATGATGTACGGCGAGGACAGTCGCTATGCTCAGTACCATGGTCGCGACATGATGTGGAATCCCGTCAGCACCCTGCTGGACGGCACGCAGAATTATGTCATCGGCGGACGTCACTTCATCTATATCATGAACGCCGGCAAGACCCGATATGCCGACCTCTCCAATGTCCACTCCACCAGTGCCGTGCTCACTGAGTTCACCTCGCCCAGTTACGATGCCGGTAAGTGGAGCGTGAAGTGGCTGCGCTCGTTGGACCGCATGCTTGCCCTCAAGAAGACCAGCGATGGCTTCTACAATGGTCTGCTGCCTCTGCTCTCCGACAAACTTATCATCCCGCAGCGTGATTCCTCCATGTATTTCTTCTCTACCGTGGCATGGGTCAATATGCCTATGGTCAGCCCCAGGTTCGCCTTCACCAATCCGCAGGACATCCCTACCGATGTCACCATTGACATCAACGTGAAGACTCCTTACGGCAATAATTGGTCACCCAATGGTTCCAACCCTCGCAACGTCGCTGGTATGTCGGTAACTAACAAGAACAACCCTCTGTATATGTTCGAACTCACCGACGACATTGCTACGCTCACGGGGCTGTATGCCAATGCCAATGCTTCTCAGGACTATAAGGATTCCATCCTCAGCGACATCACTGTGGTGCCCAATCCTTACTACAGTTATTCAACCTACGAGACTTCCAGCCAGTTGGAGACCAAAGTGCGTTTCGTCAACGTTCCTGCTCGCAGTGTCATCAGCATCTATACGCTCGATGGTACCTTGGTGCGTCGTCTGGGTCCTACGCCCGACAATACCACTACTGTGGACTGGGATTTGCACAACCATAATGGTCTGCCCATCGCCGGCGGCGTGTACCTCTGCCATTTTGACTGCCCCAACGTTGGTGAACGTGTTGTCAAATGGTTCGGTACTATGCGCCCCGTGGACCTGAACTCGTTCAAATTCTAGTTTTGTTTGATAACTTTTAAATTAGATTCAAAAATGAAAAATATATTTAGAATAATAACTGTAGTAGCCCTCACGTTCGTGTTGTCGATGTCCGCCGTCGTAGCAGGCAACGACGACCGTCGTGGCACTGCTGGCGCAACGGAGTTGCTCATCAACCCGTGGGCTCGCAGTGCCGGTTGGGGCGCGGTAAGCGTAGCTAATTCACGAGGTTTGGAATCTTTCTACACCAACATTGCCGGTCTGTCGTTCATCCACAGCACCGAGGTGGTCTATTCCTATAGTTCCTACTTCGGTGGCAAGGGCGGTCTCAATAGCGGTGCCTCCATCAACGCCTTCGGTCTCGGTCAGCGTCTTTTTGAGAGGGGTGTCGCTGGTGTGTATGTTATGACCATGAGTGTCGGCGAGATTCCTGTCACCACAGTGGAATCACCCGAGCCTGGTGTCGCTGGTGTCTTTTCGCCCTCCATCATGAATATCAATGTGGCCTACTCCCACTCCTTTACTGCCA
>CAMURW010000011.1 GCA_947097635.1 uncultured Bacteroidales bacterium | reverse complement strand
AAGGAAACTGAGCGATAAAGCGTGCCCGATGGTTTTACCTTATTTTTTTATATGCAACTTGATAAGTCACACGGCTGGAGACTGGTACTATTCAGTTCTATCTACGGGCCGCCCGCGGGCCATTCCCATCCTGCCAAGGCCCCCTCAACCGCAGTGGCAGCGGCGGGCGCGCCGCACGGTATTTCTTAGCGTGGCAGGGACGGCTATCCCATGGGCCGAGACTTGAAGTCGCTGGCCACGGCATCGGGGCATACGAAAGGTAAAAATTTCCCTTTGGGGGCAATAAAATGCATAGCAGCGGCGTTTTTACTATAAAGTTGGTAGCGACGGTTTCATGTTCGAGAACATAGTAAATAATGACACCCTATTCCTGGTGGCAGGTCCTTGCGCTGCAGAGAGCGAGAGCCAGCTGCGCGACACTTGCAGAGTGCTGATGGCCTCGTCCTCTGTGGCCCTGCTGCGCTGCGGCGTATGGAAGCCCCGTACGCGTCCCGGCGGCTTCGAGGGGGCAGGTGTTGAGGCATTGAAGTGGATCTCGGCGTTGAGACATGAACATCGCGACTGGCATTTTGCTACCGAAGTGGCGACAACGGAGCATGTGGAGTTGGCGCTGCGCTATGGTGTGGAGGTGCTGTGGCTAGGTGCCAGAACTACCGCCAACCCTTTCTTGGTGGCAGAACTGGCGGAGGCTCTGAGAGGCACCGGGACGCCCGTAATGGTGAAAAACCCTGTAAACCCCGACGTGAAACTGTGGATGGGAGCGGTGGAACGTCTGCAGCAGGCAGGGCTTCAGGACTTGGCGGCAGTGCATCGTGGCTTCAGCCATGCCGGCCCCGCTTCGCCTCAGGAGCTGCGCAACGACCCGTTGTGGGAGGTGCCTATAGAGCTGCGCCGCGCCATGCCGGATTTGCCGCTGCTGTGCGATCCCTGCCATCTGGGAGGCCGGCGAGAGGCGATAGCCATGCTTTCGCAGACGGCTCTGAACCTGGATTTCGATGGTCTGATGGTGGAGTGTCATATCCATCCCCAGGCAGCGCTGACAGACGCTCGACAACAGCTTGCCCCCGCCGACTTCTTCGCCATGATTCATGGGCTTAGGCCCCTGCATCGCGACGGCAATGCAAAGGGGCAAGTCCCCAAGGAACTCACCGTGCTGCGCGAACAAATGAACCTGGTGGACGATGAGCTGCTGCATCTTGTGGAGCAGCGCCTGAAGCTGTCGCAGCAGATTGCCGCCGTGAAGGCCAGAAACGGAATGACGATTTACCAGTCACGGCAGTGGAACCGCAAACTGAAACACAGCCTGGAGAAGGCACGCGAGCTGGGCTTGGACGAAGTCTTCGTGAAGGAGCTGTTTGAGCGCCTGCATATAGCGAGCATAAAGAAGCAGAACGACTCTTAGGTCGCGCAACGCAAAAATTGTTTGTCCCTCGATAAAATAAATTCTGCTGCACTCCGTTATTCATTGTATTGTATAATTATTTTGGCTAAAAATGGGCTGCAACAATGCAGCCGTCACAAAAAGAGAAAAATCCTATATGGACATGGAAAAGAAAAATTTTGGCAACAACTACGACTTCAACGCTACTTGGCGTTTCCTGAAACGCTGGAAAACGCTGCTACTGGTAGTTACCGTGGCTGCTTTTACCGTCAGCCTGGTAGCGTCGCTGCTAGTGACATCGCGTTACAAAGCCACGGCAATCCTCTTCCCCACCAACAGCAACCGCCTGAGCAAGGCCATCCTGGCGGACCGCTACAGCCTGGACTTTATGGACTATGGCATAGAGCGCGACTGCGAGTACGCCATCCAGATCCTCTCGTCGCAAAGCATGGAAGATGCCGTGTGCAAGCGTTTCAACATGATGGAGCACTACGGCATCTCTCCCGAAGAAGCCCATTGCTATCACAAGATGCACGAGATGTACCGCTCCAACGTCAGCGTGAGGCGCACCGACTTTCTGGGCGTGGAAATCAACGTGCTGGACGTGGATGCACAGTGGGCGGCAGACATGGCCAACTTCATCGCTGCCAACTACGACACACTGAGCAACCAAATACAGCATGACCGTGCGCAAAACAGCTACGACATCATGCATGGCGTGTGCGACGACATCCAGCAAGACATCTTCGCCTACGAAGAGCAGCTGCGCAACGAGCCGCAGCATGCCGTGGCACTGCGCGAGCTCATCAACCGCAAATGCAAAGAACTGGCAAAACTGCAGACGCGCATGAGCGAGACGAAGGTGGACCTGGACCAGCAGATTAGCTACAAGTTCTGGCTCGACCAGGCGGCCAAGGCCGACAAGAAAGCCTACCCCAAACGCGCCGTCATCGTCCTGCTGGGCACGCTGGGAACACTGCTCGTCTGCATCCTTGCCCTCTTGGTGGTGGGACGCATCAAAGGCGACGACCCCCAAGGCTGCAATCCTAAAAACAGACGGCGCGGCAAGGACGACAGAAGCAGGGACTATGGCCTGCGCAATGGCGGCAAGGACGAGCAGAAAAACGAAAAAACGGCGACGGCCGGCCATAGCGCGGCTGCCGGTCTGAAGGATAGCGACAAACAGCGCCGACACCCCTCCAAAAGAGACCGCAACGGCGACCGCAAGGACGGCGACAAAAACGACCGCAAGGAGAAAACGGACAGCCGCAAGGAAGAACGTCCCGGCGAGGTTCGAAAAGAGGAAGTACTGGCCACGGCTGTTGCGAAGGACAACCGTCCCAAGACGGACATTGCACCCAATCCCCCCGCCCCCCGTCTCCCCAAAGCCCCCTACAACGGCACTCCCGCTTTCTAACCCATCCTGCAACATAATATCATGCGAGACTGGCTGCGAAGACAAACGCAATTAATCACTGCCATCGGTATGACGGTGCTGTTCCTCGTGGCCAATTTCATGGCTCTGAGCAGGGACTTCTACTGGCTGATACTTTTGCCTCTGGCAGGTCTTGTGCTGCTGCTCTTCATCGTGAAACTGGAGCAGGGGCTGCTGCTCATGGCCCTGCTCACCCCATTCGCCATCAACATGGAGATAGCACACAGCGGCATGGAGCTGTCTATGCCGGTGGAGCCCATGATGATGCTCTTCTCGCTGATGTTCCTGTTCCGCGTGCTCATAGGGCACAACTACGATACACGGCTGCTGCGGCATCCCATATATATTGTAGTGCTGCTGTCGCTGGGCTGGATGCTGATAACGGCCTGCACGTCGCAGCTGCCGTGGGTAAGCATCAAATATTTCATCGCGCGCCTGTGGTTCGTAATACCTTTCTTCTTTGCCAGTGCGCAGATATTCCGCGACCCGCAACGTATCCTCCAGTTCTTCTGGGCCTACGCCATAGGTCTTATTACCGTC
Organism: uncultured Bacteroidales bacterium; assembly: GCA_947097635.1. Taxonomy (GTDB): domain Bacteria; phylum Bacteroidota; class Bacteroidia; order Bacteroidales; family P3; genus Colimorpha. The sequence continues at coordinate 10,092 of CAMURW010000011.1, read as the reverse complement.
ATTGCCATTGCCACGCTCAAGACGACGGGAGGGTTCAGCGACCTGCAGACCCTGTATCGCGTGATGAAGCCTTTCTACAACGACCATACGGCCTACGGGGGCGCCATCGCGCTGTTCCTGCCTGCCGCCTTCTACTTCATCTTCAGCCGAGGCAGCAAAGGATGGAGCCGCCTGTTCTTTTTGGCACTATTTGGCCTGCTGCTGGTGGGTCTCTTCTTCTCCTATTGCCGTGCAGCATGGATTAGCGTGGCAGCGGCCATCGGCGTTTATGTGCTTGTGCGATTGGGCATAAAGGTGCGCTGGATGGTGCTGCTGGCCTGTGTGGCAGTCTCTGTCTTCTTTGTGTACCAGGGCGACGTGCTTTACCAGTTGGGCAAAAACCATCAGGATTCCAGCTATGACCTGAGAGGGCAGCTGGAAAGCATCAGCAACATCAGCACGGATGCCAGCAATGTGGAACGCCTGAATCGCTGGGCCAGCGCCCTACGCCTGTGGGAGGAGCGCCCCGTGGTCGGCGTAGGCCCAGGCACATATCAGTTTCTCTATGCCAGTTATCAGCGCAGCTATCAGTTGAGTGCCATCAGCACAAACAGTGGCGACTTGGGCAACGCGCACAGCGAGTACGTAGGCGCCCTTACAGAGCAGGGAGTGCCAGGGGCGGCACTTGTGCTGGTGCTGTTCGTCGTCACTTTCGCCACCGGTGTGCATGTGTATCGCACTGCCAAGGACGGGGCTGTGGCAAACATGGCGCTGGCATTCACCCTCAGTTTGCTGACTTACTATGTCCATGGCGTCTTCAATAATTTCTTGGACACCGACAAGCTCAGCGTGCCTTTCTGGGGCTTCACAGCCATCATTCTGGCATTGGATGTCTATTATGAGAAGAAGGAGTCGGAGAGCGCCTCGGGGGTGGCAGGTTGCCTCCAATAAGAACGCGGAATGGTGAAGATGGAGCTATATGCTCCGTCACCGTCTTTCCCGTTGCCTTCCCTTTTGTTAACCACTTAAAACTATCCTCCTATGTCTACCCCCCATCGCCGTTTCACGCATATTGTCGTTATTGTTGTTTTGATATTGTTGGTGTTCCCTTTCGGCATCTCAAGCATCACGGGACGTTTGGGGCAGCTGTTCTACCGCGACCCTGTGCCGGGCAATGCCATGGAGGCGCATCCTGCCTGCCGGCCACTGCGAAGGAAAGGCAATACAGGACACCCGGCCGATGCTTACGAGGCAGAACGTCTGCAGGCAGCGGAGGCTGGGGAGGCACTTGGCAAGAACGTGCCCTTTACTCCCGCCTATGCCTCTTTCCTCACCACCGACAGTAGCAAGGCGGACCAGCTGAAGGCTTTCGCTTTTCGCTACCTTGGTTCGCCCTATCGTTTTGGTGGGAAAGGGCCGAAATATTTCGACTGTGCAGGATTTATGCAGTTTTGTTTCGGCAAGTACGGCTACCATTTAGGTTCTGGCTGCTCGTCGCAAATCAACCAAGGCAAGCGCATCCGCAGCACCAAGAAACTGAAGGAAGGCGACCTGGTATTCTACGGCGACAGATATATCCACGGCTTGGTAGGCCACGTGGGTATGGTGGTGGACGTGAATGCCGAAAAGGGTTCTTTCCATTTCATCCATGCCAGCACCAGCAGCGGCGTAATCGTCACTTCCAGCCAGGATGCCTATTATCGGCAGCGCTATATTGGAGCCACCAGAATATTAAAAGACGAGGATTTGCTGCCCAGTCCGAAGAACGATGCCTGATTGCGCCGTCATTGCGCGTTATTCCTCGCTGAACTCGCTGACGAACTTTTTGTATTCGCTCAGCATATTGGCACGGGAAAGGAATCCCAGATAATTGTTCTCGTCGTCGATGACTACAAGGTTGTATCTCCCTCCGACGATGAATTTTTTCACTATTTCCTGAGGAGGGTCGCTGATGCGCGCCACGTCGCCCTCGTTGAGGGGATGCATCATTTCGTCCACGGCATAGAGGTCGTAGAGGTCCTGGCGGAAGATAATTTTGCGCACATCCTCCAGCACCACCACTCCCAGAAACTTGTCGTCGGCAGTCAGCACAGGGAAGATGTTGCGCTTACTGTTTTTTATGGCTTCTACCAGGTCGCGCAAAGTGTCGCCTTGGCGCACTATCACGAAGTTAGTCTCTATCAGTTTCCTTAGGTTCATAAACTGCAGTGCGGCACTGTCCTTGTCGTGTGTCAGCAGGTCGCCCCTTTGTGCCAGTTTGCGAGCGTAGATGGAGTGCTTCTCGAAAGGATTCACGCACAGGTATGTCACTACCACGGTGATTAGCAAGGGCATGAGCAAATCGTAGCCTCCCGTGATTTCGGCAATAAGGAAAGTGGCCATAAAAGGTGCGTGCATCACCCCCGTCATCACAGCTGCCATCCCTACCAGGGCGAAGTTGGTAGTGCTCTGCGGCGGCAATCCTATCTGCGTGAGGAACATGGCAATAAGGTATCCGCAGATGCCTCCCAGCACTACGGAAGGGCCGAAAGTGCCGCCCACGCCTCCACAGCCTATCGTGGTGGCTGTTGCCACGCCTTTCATGGGTATCAGCAGGAACAGGAACAGCATCACTATCCAGGGATTGTCCACCCATTGCTGTAACAGGCTGTGGCGGAAGAAGCCCTCGGTGTCGCCTTGCAGCAGCAGCGACACCGCATTGTAGCCTTCGCCGAAGAGGGGAGGAAAGAGGAATATCAGCACACCCAGTGTAAGACTGCCAATTATCACCTTGGACCATACATTTTTGCGTCTGGCAAACCATCCTTCCACGCGGTCGGTGGTGCGAAGGAACGATACCGATGCCATAGCGCAGAACACGCCCAGAATGCAATAGAAAGGCAGTTGGCTCAGCGTGTATTCGTCCACAATCTGGAAGGAGAACAGCACATCGCCGCCCATAAAGAAATAAGCTATGCTGCTGGCGGTAAGGGCACTGAGCAACAGGGGTATGGAGGATGTCATGGTGAGATCGAACAGGAACACCTCCACGACAAACAGCACCCCTGCCACAGGAGCCTGGAAGATGCCGGCAATACCGCCTGCCGCGCCGCATCCCAGCAGCATGCGTACGCTTTGGGGTGTAAGTCGGAACAAACGACCAATATTGCTGCCTATGGCGCTGCCGGTACTGGCGATAGGGGCCTCCAGGCCTACGCTGCCGCCGAACGCCACCGTAAGTGTGCTGGCAATCAACGACGACCAAATGTTTTTAACGGGCAGCTCGCTCTGCTTCCGACTGATGGAATATAGCACGGTAGGAAGGCCGTGGCCTATATGGCCGCCCACGACGTAGCGAACAAACAGGATGGTGAAGATAATGCCTATGGCTGGATAGGCAAGCATCAGCAGGTTGCCTCCCACAAAGGTAGGCACGCTCACGCTCAGCAGCATGCCGTTGACCAAATGCACCAGGCGTTTCAGCACCACTGCCGCAATGCCGCTCAGCAGGCCCGCAGCCACGCTCAGCATCAGCAGGAAGGGATATTCCTGAATGTGGCGCAGGCGCCAGACCAGAAAGCGGCGATATGCTCTATGTTTTTTTGTCTCTGCCATTCCGAATATGTTCCGCCCACGTTCTGCTACTTTGTTGTGCGTTAGTAGGATGTAACTTCGTCGCGAGGGAGGAAAACGCCTTGCGAGGCGTAATAATAGGCTGCAAAGATACTATTTTTTTTCTTGCTGCGTTATAAAAGTTGATTAATGTACTATTTTTTCATCTCTAAGTCCCATCTAAATCGCAATAACAATATGAATACGCACTTCACGAAAATCACTGCTGTCGCGTCGTTTTGCACTATCCTCTCCACCTCCTGTGTCACCCTGGGCAAGTACGAGGCCATGGAAGCGGCGAACAACCAGCTGAAGAAGGAACATAACGTCACACGCCAGGAACTGGCAGACATGCGTGAGGAGAATGCCGAGCTGCTGCGCCAGAACCAGCAGATGACGGCAGACCTTAAGGATCTCGCCGACCTCAAAGAGATGCAGGCTGCCGAACTGAGAAACCTCCGTGTCGAGCTGGGTACCATGAAGCAAGGCTACGACACCGTGATAGAGAACTACATGCAGCAGATAGCAGGGCAGGACCGCGACCTGATAAAGGCCAACGACCTGTTGGCTGCCCGCACGAAGGAACTGAACGACCGCGAGGTGGCTTTTGCCGCCAAGGAGAATGCCCTGCGTGCCGAGCAGGCACGCACGGAATCGCAGCTGAAGGCCAAGGAACAGGAACTGGAAAAAGTGCGCAAGGCCGTGACGGACGCTTTGGTGGGATTTCAGGACAAAGGCCTGAACGTGCAGACACGCGAAGGCAAGGTGTACGTGAGCATGGAAAGCAAACTGATGTTCCCCAGCGCCAGCTGGACAGTGGGCAACGAGGGCAAAGAAGCCATTAAAGGTCTTGCCAAGGCACTGGAGCAGAGCCCGGACCTCAATATTCTGGTGGAAGGTCACACAGACAACGATGTCTATCGCGGCAGCAACTCTGTGAAGGACAACTGGGACCTCAGCGTAATGCGTGCCACCAGCATAGTGAAGCTGCTGCTGCAATATGGCCCCAAGATAGACCCCTCGCGCGTGGAAGCTGCCGGACATGGTGAATTCGCCCCCAAGGTGGAGAACAGTAGCGCCGCCAACAAGGCGCAGAACCGCAGAACCGAGATTATCCTTACTCCCAACCTCGGCGAGTTGCTGAGGTCCGTGGAATAATCGTTATATGTATTTGCGCTGCAGTTGCGCACCACCCATTGTGCGCACCCACACCGTCAGGCACATTGGCAGCATGAATCACCATCACCAGCTTAGGAATAAGTAGGGTTAAGTATAATTTACCGCCCCGCTGGTATTTAGGCTATCCGAAATCTTTGGTAGATCACCGATCTTCTCACACGGAAATTGCCGCATGGTCCGAAAAAGGAGCGTGGCCATGCCTCAACAGACCCCCATGCCACCCCGCACTGGCAGTGCAGCCCGAGGCGGCGCAAGGGTGGCGCTATACCCCTACAGTGGGGGCTATATCCTACAGTGGGGGCTATATGAAGAAGCCTATCTTGAAGGGGTAGAGCTGCCCACCCGCCACAGAGGCGTTGGGTGCATTCACGGGCAACGTGGGTATTTGCACGAAGATGCCGAAGAGTCCCTTTCTGATGTCCAGCCGCAGGTCGCACTTGAAGGCGGCGAGCAGGTTTTCGGCATTGTGGTCGGTATTCTGGTACTTGTAGCCATCTATCTCCACTCTGTGCTTGAGGCCTGTGTGCTTGCTGTCGTAGTTGAAGCCGGGTATCACGCTGAAGCCGATATGGATGTTGCCCCTGCCGGAGTTCCAGCCCAGACGTATGGGGAAGTTGATGTAGCGTGCCACCAGTCGTGTGCTCCACACATTGGGGTCTGCCAAGTTGCCCGTGAGGCCTTCGCGCGCCGTGATCATGCCCGAGTTGCCGAGCTGCAGCATCGGGTCTGGCATCTGGTCGTAGGCCACGTAGCCGTGGCGGAATTTGTAGCAGTCGCTCTCATAGCCTACGCCTACTCCCAGCTGCCAGTTCTTGCTGAAGAGGATGTTGGCCATCAATTCCAGCTGATAGCTGGAGAAGCTGGTTCGCAGGTCGTAGGCGCCATCCGCGCCGGTAAGGCCGTTGAACATATTGTTGCCCCAGTTGTGGAAGCCCCACAGGAAGCGGAAACTGCCGCCGAAGTGCGGATAGGTGCGTGGTTTCAGGGAGAAGGAGATGAGCCCGGAAGTGTCGATATCGATGCTTTTGAATTGGTAGTCGCCCCGTAGCTCGATAGTATCGACAAGTTTCTGCAGTTTGGCGTTTATCTGTGTCTTGGCGGCCTCCGTGCTTACGCTCTCGCCATTGTGCATAATAGTGAAGGTGCTGTTCTTGGTGTCCAGTGTTATGCTGATGACGTCGCTGTCTGCCACACCGTTTTCGGCATTAGGTTTCACGGTCACTGTCTTTGCTTCCATCCTCGTATCCTTGGCTGCGTGGGCAGGTTCTGTTGGCTGCTGCGCCATTGTGGCACCTGCCAGCAGCGAGGTTGCCGTTAATAAAAATATCTTCTTTTTCATTGTATTATGTAATTATGACTATCCTTGAAAGGGTGCAATGGGGTAGAGTTTTAGGTCTCCCCTGGGTTTTATAGATTCATAAGTTGGGGGGGGGGACATAGCATTTAATAGGTATCTGTTATTTGGACTTATGTGTATAAACAACTTGGATTCTGTGAGTTAGAAGAGGTAATTCGCATGTCGGGTAATGGGAAGGGTCGAGGAAAGGTCGAGGAAGGGTCGAGCATGGGTCGAGCATGGGTCGGCAATTTCTGGCACAGCCTCGGCGCAGGCGAGGCACATGGGTGACTTCTTCCGGGGGTGTTCCGAGATGATGTGTGCGATGGTCGCATTACGTCCTCAAGGAGGCGAGACGAAAAGCCATCTTTTCCCGCTTTGCTTCGTGAAGTCCGCAGCGTCTTCCTTCACATCCCCTAATCTTTACGATTAGGGCACTTCGCGGGCTATCATTTACACCCTCTTGCCTCCATGCATATAGCCCTGGATGTTCGGTAGTCATGTCCCGTTTTTTTTGCGGGTATTTATCGATGATTGTCTGATTTATGGGTTTAGTTGTTATCCGGAGGCTTTTCTCGGAGAGAATAAGGGAGACTCGTTCTTCCCGCTTAGAACCCTGCCCTGAAGCCGAAAGAGAACATGAAAGCTTCGTCGTCCAGGTTGCGGGTCATTGGCAGCAGGCCGGTCTGGAGAAAAACGCCCAGTGCATCGCGCAATACGGCATCCAGACGCAGGTCCAGTTTCACGGGATTCAGATAATGGTTTGCCTGCTCTGAGTTACGGTAATCCACAGAGCGCCCATTCACCTTTTCGTTGAGAATAATATGCTGTACATTGCGTACAATCGCCACGCCCGGCACCAACGAAATGCCGATAGAATAGTCGTTTTCGCTGTTGGTGCGTGCAAAACGCAAAGGCAAGGTGATATATTCCGTCGTCACGCGCGTCTGCCAGAGGTAGGGGTTGGTGAGGTCGCCGCTTAGGTCGCCGTAGGAGGCTATGCTGGCATTGTTGCCCACGGTCAGCACGCCGTTGCCGTTGCTCTGCTCGCTCACAAACACATAGTTGTTGCTCAGTTTCACCCCATCCACTGCAATGCCCAAACCCACCTGGAACATCCAGTTGTAGTGTCGCATCACGGCATAGCTGCCCTCGAAGGTGCATGTCATGAACTTCGGCTTGCTGCCCCAGGCGCCGTCCATGGAGATAAAGCTGCTGTAGGGTGCTTCGCCCCACATGCCCCAGCCGAAGTAAAAGGCAAAGCTGTAGCGGGAGCTGGGGTCGTAGATGTGCCTGTAGTTTGGCTTGCGGATGTCCGATTGTGGGGTCCCGACGTCCTTGCCGGCCACCCTTGCCATAGGGCCAAGGGGGTTCACCGGGTGGTAGGTTATCTTCATGCCGCTGACATCTACGTTGCCGTAGTTGCCGTGTCTCACTCGCACGGTGTCCATTGTGCCGCCTTTCACCCTCACGTTGCCGAATTCTTCGGCATAGACCTCGGCAGTGTTGCCGTTGAGCTCCACAAGGTCTATGGATCCGTACTCTCGGGCTGTGAGGTAGCAGCGGGTGCAGCTAGCGGCATGTTTCACCTTCAGGGTTCCGAACTCATTGGATTCCAGTGTGAGGTCGGTGAACAGGCTGGGGGCGGCGGCGCTTGCCATGTCCGCGCCCACGCCATCGTCTCCCTTGGCGGTGACAGAAGAGGTTGTGAGCTTGCCGTGTTCTGTGGCACGCAGCAGTGCTTTGTCACTCAGTGCCATGAGAGGGATGCTTACCGATCCGAACTCTGTGGCTTCCACATAGCTGAAGGTGCCAGGCTTCACGACAAGCTCAACTGTAGAGAATCCATCCTCGGATACTTTTATTACACCGTTGGATATGGTGACCACGTTGCCCTCGTTGTCGTGCGAATCCTTAACGCGGATCATGTTTTGGTCTCCAATCATCACGTTCACAGTGTTGTAGTTGTCCACTGTCAGGCCGTGAACTTCGCATTCGATATACTGCTGCTGGATAATCTGTGCCTGAGGGTCCGGGATGCCAGCCAGCAACAGAGAGACTAATATCAGTGTGTGTTTTGTCATGATGGTAATGTTCATTAGTCCGTGCCATTATTTCAATGCCGGCATGGCACGGGGTAATCATTGCTTGGTTAGTGTGATGTCGAGCATTCCTTCGAAGCGGAACGACATCTTGTCGCCTTTCACAGTGAAGTGGATGGTTTCGGTATCAGTTTCGCCCGTTTCTTCGTCGGTGTCCGTCACTGTCATCGTTCCGGTGCCATGCTCGTAGGTGTAGGTAAAAGGCGCTATTTGGGGCTCAAAAGACTCGGGGCGTTCGTGTCTAATAGATCCTGTAACATCCAGGCCGTTATAAAGGATTTGCTTTAGCTGTGCTGTTAGCGTGCCGGTGGTGTCCCCAAAGGCTACTTTCATATCGACTATCATGTCTATTTTCACTCCGTCTTCCATTTCGCTACTGGAGAAGGTGCCTGCCCATGTCGTGTTCCGAAGGGCGTTTGCCTCCGTGTCATCACCGTTTCTCGAAGGGGTGGGTTTGGGATCTTTCTCGCAGGCACTGAACAAGGACAAGGATACGAAGGCTACGAGAGTCATTTTGATAAGATGTTTCATAATTGTTTACTTTTTTTATTGTTTATCTTAATTAATGATTTAATGATGATGTGCTGCAAGGCAGCGGCGGATTAATAACGCCTGCGGACGAGTTTGCGCGCCTTCCCGATCCAGTATTTGTTCCATTCTTCCTCCAGCGAGGCCAGGCGCTGCTGGCTGCGTTCAAGTCGTTCCTCCAGCATGGGGGTGATGCCCAGCCAGCACAGCAGGCCGTTGCAGCCGTCCGCCACTTGGGCAGTATCGAACGAGCGGTAGTTTATCAGCCTGTTGCTATGCACCATCATGGATGCTTCTTCCTGGGGCTTGTCGGCGTAGGTCGTCGGGTCGTCGCGATATGCTATCAGGTCGTCGCGCATTACCACTTGGGTCTCCTGCGCCTTTGCCGCCGGCAGATGGCCCTCCTCCTGCAGTCCCTCTTCCCAAGAGGGACTGGCAGCAGGGGTGGCGTGATATTGAGTTTGTTCAGAGTTCTTCTGCGCTATGCGGATGTCTTTCGGCACGTTGCCGGTCTGCCGCTTGACGGCGGGGCGACGGCGGCTGCTTTTTGGGGCGGCGCCTGTCTCTCCCTGTGCCTGCGAGGAGTGGCTTGCGCCATGCTGCACCGCAATCCCATCGGAGAGGCTCTTCGCCACGGGGAGGACGATAGTTGGGCGCACCGTATCGCCTCCGCCCCAAGCCACCGAAGTGCCTTGCGAGGAAGAGGGGTCGCCGGCCATGGTAATCAGGAAGATACCTGCCGCCACCAGCACGATGGCGCACGCTGCGGCGGCATAACTTTTGCCCAGGGGCAAACGTCGCAGCCCATGCTCCTCGGCCTCCTTTTGCCATGCATTGATGCTGTTAGCCTGTTTCAGAGGGATGGTGCGTGCCGGATGATGTTTCAGACTTTCCTTGTATGGGAATGCGGCATCTTGGGCATATATGTCCTTGGGCAGCGTCAGCTGCGGGTCGTAAAGAGCCTGCAGCTCGCGGGCTTCCGGGTGTCGGGCTAGGTATACCTCCGTCGCCTTGGCTTCTTCGGCTTCCAGCAGACCTTCCCGCAGCAGGAACAGCTTTTCTTCTATGTTGGATGAATTAATCATTGTATTCTCATCTTCTTTTGCTCATGGGGCGCATGCCATTCGTCCCTACATTATCCATTGCCCGTGGCAGCATACTCATATCCTTGCGCTATCAGCAGTTTCTTCATAGCGGTGCGGGCTCTAAACAGATAAGTTGCCACTTGCTGATTGGTGAGATTTAGAGTCCGACAGAGTTCTTCTGTGCTGTAGCCTTCTATATCACGCAGCTGCAATAACGCTCTTTGCACTTCCGGCAGCTGCTTCAAGGCTCGTCGCATCGCTTCCCGCAGGTCGAAGACCTCGTCGGGCGGCA
>CAMURW010000010.1 GCA_947097635.1 uncultured Bacteroidales bacterium | reverse complement strand
CGTTTGATGTGGTGCTGGCCACATGGAACCGCGTATTCCATGTGGACGACATCGCCCGCACGCGCCATACCGCCAACGCACTCTGCGGCTGGCTCGTAGTGTTTTTCGCCGGGCTCATCGCCTGGCGCATAGGGGGCTGGAGGGCTGGCGTATTGGCAATGGTGCTGATGTTCCTCTCGCCTCGTTTCCTAGGGCACTCCTTCAACAATCCCAAGGACATCCCATTTGCGGCGGGCATCACCATGGCAATATACTATATCATGATGTTCTTCCGGCAGGCTCCCAAGCCTAGGTGGGACACCATGATTATGCTCGCCTTATCCATCGCTTTCGCCATCAGCGTGCGTGTCGGTGGTCTCATCCTGATAGGCTATTTCGGAGTCTGGGGCATTTTGTGGCTATCAATGGCCACGAGAAACTCTATGGGGAGAACTACCGTCCCGCAATCCAAGGGCACAAAGGCACACGCTACGGAGGGTCGAGGAGTTAGCATAGCCAGGACCGTACTCTATGCCGCTGCCATCTGCATCGTGGGTTATTTCGCCGGCCTGCTGCTATGGCCCTACGCCTGGCAGTCGCCCATCGCCCATGTGGCAGAAAGCTATCGCGCCATGAGCCGATTTGCCATCGGCATACGTCAGATATACGACGGCACGATGATGTGGAGCGACTCCTTGCCGTGGTACTACACTCCCAAGTTCATCCTCACCACCATCCCCATCGCCGTCATCGTAGGCTGGCTGCTATCACATTTCGTTGGTGCGTGGAAGAAAGAAAAACGCATGGAGAGCATCATGCTATATTTCGCGTTCCTCTTCCCCGTGTGCTGGATTGCCTACACCAAAGCCAACGTCTATGGCGGCTGGCGCCATTCCCTCTTCGCCTACCCTCCCATGGTAGTTACTGCAGCACTGGGATTCAACGGCCTCATCCAACAAGCCAAAGACATGGGCAACAAGAAGGATGGCAAAGCAGCGCTAAGCAAATGGCTGACAATATGCGCCACACTGCTGCCGTTCGCCATGATGATAGGCCCTGCCGCACACATTGTGCGCAATCATCCCTACGAATACGTCTATTTCAACAAATTGGCGGGAGGCACCAAGAACGCCTACGGTAAATACGAGATGGACTACTATTACCATTCCATGCGCGAAGCCACAGAATGGATAATAGCCAAAGCCAAGCCTTCACCACTTCAAACCAGCGATACCATACGCGTGGGCACATGGCATATCAACTCCACACGTTACTTCCTGCGCCACCAAGACAAAATGAAGCCGCGCTTCGTGCGCTGGTACAGCCGGGGCAACTTCGACTGGGACTACGCGGTGTTTCCACTCACGGGCATAGACCCCGCCTATCTCACCAACCCCAAAGTATTCCCTCCCAAGGAGACCGTGCATGAGATTAAGGTGGACGGCGTACCCATCGCCATTGTGCTGAAACGCACCGACAAGAGCGACTACTATGCCTACAAACTCAAGGAGGCGGGGCTGCTGGACAGCGCACTAATACTGTTCCACAAAGCACTGGAGACAAATCCCTACAACGAGACAGCGCTCATCGATATGGCAGAGATTTTCTTGCAGAAGAATATGCCGGACAGCGCCCTGTGGGCTTGTCAGCGCTTTTTCGAGATAGAACCCGCCAACGACAACGCCAACTATTTTGCCGCTTACGCCAACTTGATGAAAGGCGATGTCAACACATCCATCAACATGCTGGAAAACGTCATAAAGCACAACTACAAATATGTTTCCGCCTACCAGCTGCTCGCCACCATCTACGTGCAGCAGGGCAATGCGTTTGGTGCCGAAAACGTGATACTGAAAGCCATGGATGCCGACCAAGCCAACCAGCCACTTATGCAGCTGTATATGCAACTGAAACAAGCACAGGGGCTGGACCAGAACCAGGCTGCCAGAGCATTCTACAGCGCCATGGCAAAAAGCCTGCGCAAACGCGGCAAGGTGACGGAGGCAGAGATGTATGACAGTTATCTGCAGTAATGATGAAAAAACTTTGGACCTTGTTGCTGGCATGGTGCGGGTGGATCTACGACCCTGTGGATCCCAGCGCAGCCCCCTACGTGCAGAGGGCGGTGATGATCATGGCCCCGCACACCAGCTTCTACGACTTTTTCGTGGGAGCGGGCGATATATTCAAACTAGGCATCAACAGCAGAATCTTCATCAAGAAAGAGCTGTTCAACTTCTTTACCAAGCCCTTCCTGCGATGGGTAGGTGCCGTTCCCGTGGACCGCACCAACTCCGCCAAAGGCAATGCACTGGTGGAGACAGCAGTGAAATACTTCAACCAAGAAAAAAAGTTCACCCTCGTCATCACTCCCGAAGGCACACGCAAGGCTGTGAAAAAATGGAAGCGGGGATTCTACATGATTGCCGTGGAAGCTAAAGTACCCATCCTGCTGACCTACATAGACTATAAGACCAAACACATGGGCGTGGGTCCTGCTTTCTGGCCCACTGGCGACTACGAAGCAGACCTCCCAAAGATAAAAGCATTCTACAACGATAAAAACGCCAAGCACCCCGAAGGCTGGGACAACGGCTAGATAACAAGGCTGCAGTGTTTGCAACCCACCGCGAGAGACCTTGGCTCACCATTGACTGACAATAGGGGAAAAATAAATATTAAATTATCATGAGTAAATCCGTAAGACGTATCTACGTCGAGAAAAAAGCAGACTATGCTGTTAAAGCGAAAGAACTGCACGAAGAAATGCTCAACTACTTAGGTATCGACACCAAAGGTGTACGCGTACTGATACGCTACGACATGGAAGGCGTGAGCGAAGAGGCCTATGAAAAGGCCAAAATCACAGTCTTTTCGGAACCTCCCGTAGACGATGTTTACGAAGAGAACTTCCCACACGCCGACAGCGACTTCGTGTTCTCCGTGGAGTATCTGCCTGGTCAATTTGACCAACGGGCCGACAGCGCCGTACAATGCGTCAAACTGATAGGACACAAAGAAGAACCCATCATCAAGACCGCCACCACCTACGTCATCAACGGTACCCTCACGCCTGGACAGCGGCAAGCCGTGGTGAAACACTGCGTGAACCCTGTGGACAGTCGTGTCACCGACGAATGTAAGCGCGAAACGCTGGTGGACCACTACGACGAGCCGGCCGATATCGCCATATTGGACGGCTTCAAAGACTTGGACGAACCGAAGTTCACAGAGCTTTACAACAGCCTGGGACTGGCTATGACGCTCAAAGACTTTCAGCACATACAGCACTACTTCCACGACGAAGAACATCGCGATCCTACGGTGACGGAGATTCGCGTGCTGGACACCTACTGGAGCGACCATTGCCGCCACACCACTTTCGCCACCGAGCTGAAACATGTCACCTTCGATGAGGGGCGTTACAGAAACATCATAGAAGATGCATTCCACCAGTATCTGCAGAATCACCGCGACCAATATCCAGGACGCACAGACAAGTATGTCTGCCTGATGGACATCGGCACCCTGGCAGCCAAACGTCTGCGCGAACAGGGACTGCTGATCGACCAGGAAGTGAGCGAAGAAATCAATGCCTGCAGCATCGTGGTGCCCGTCAAAATAGACGGCAAGGAGGAAGAATGGCTCATAAACTTCAAGAACGAGACACATAACCACCCCACAGAAATAGAGCCTTTCGGAGGAGCCGCTACCTGTCTGGGCGGTGCCATTCGCGACCCGCTCTCTGGCCGCACATACGTGTACCAAGCTATGCGCGTAACAGGCGCTGCCGACCCCACCAAACCGCTCAACGAGACGCTACCCGGCAAACTGCCACAGCGCAGAATCGTCACCACTGCAGCACACGGCTACAGCAGTTATGGCAACCAGATAGGTTTGGCCACAGGCCTCGTCTACGAGATATATCATCCCGACTATGTGGCCAAACGTATGGAGATAGGTGCCGTGATTGCCGCAGCGCCACGCCGTCAGGTGAAACGCATGACCAGCGACCCCGGTGACATCATCATACTGCTCGGCGGCCGCACAGGACGCGATGGATGCGGCGGTGCCACAGGAGCTTCCAAAGCGCACAACAGCAGCAGCCTGACCACCTGCGGTGCCGAGGTGCAGAAAGGCAACGCCCCCACGGAACGCAAGCTGCAACGCCTGTTCCGCAGGGAAGAGGTGAGCAAACTCATCAAGAAATGCAACGACTTCGGCGCCGGCGGCGTCAGCGTAGCCATAGGAGAACTGGCAGACGGCCTGCTCATCAACCTGGACAAGGTGCCTAAGAAATATGCCGGTCTGGACGGCACGGAACTGGCCATCAGCGAAAGTCAGGAACGCATGGCCATAGTGGTAGACCCCAAGGATGTAGACATGATGCTTGCCTACGCCGAAGAGGAAAACCTGGAAGCCACAGTCGTCGCTACCGTCACCAAGGAGCCTCGCATGGTGCTCAACTGGCGCGGAAAAACCATCGTCAACCTGTCACGTGCTTTCATCGACACCAATGGCGCACATCAGGAGACAGAGGTACACGTGCAGATGCCCGACGACAAGGAGAACTATTTCCGTAAAGTACACGTGGAAATGCCTAGCGCACAAGGCACACCAGACCAGCATTTTCACGACCTATGGCTGAAGACGCTGGCAGACCTCAACGTATGCTCGCAGAAAGGACTGGTAGAGATGTTCGACAGCACCATCGGAGGCGGCACCGTCGTGATGCCCTTCGGAGGACGTACACAGCTCACCCCCACGCAATGCATGATTGGCAAGCTGCCCCTGCTGAGAGGCAAGAGCGACACGATTAGCATGATGAGCCATGGCTTCGACCCCTACCTCAGCAGCTGGAGTCCCTATCACGGTGCCATGTATGCCGTCATTGACAGCGTCGCAAAAATCGCTGCCGCAGGCGGCGACATCAACAAGATACACCTCACCTTCCAAGAGTACTTCAAACGCCTGGGCAACGATCCCACGCGCTGGGGACAACCTTTCGCTGCGCTGCTGGGAGCCTATAACGCACAGATGGGTTTGCACCTCGCTGCTATCGGTGGCAAGGATAGCATGAGTGGTACCTTCAACAATATCGACGTGCCACCCACACTGGTATCCTTTGCCGTGTGCATGGGCGACACGCATTACGTAGTGACCCCCGAGCTAAAACATGCCGGCGACAAACTGGTGATGCTCGACATCAAGCGCGACCGCAACGGCGTACCCGACTACAACGACATCCTGAAACAATACAGCCGTCTCCACATCGCCATACAGGAAGGCAAGGTGAAAGCCAGTTACTGCATAGGCTTCGGCGGCATCGTAGAAGCCATCAGCAAAATGTCCTTCGGCAACCGCATGGGTGTGCGTGTCGACTCGCGTCTCACACCCGAGTCGCTGCTACGTCGCGAATATGGCAACATACTGCTCGAGGTTCATCATGTGGACAACCTGCCTTTCCGCTGCAGCAGCATCGGCGAGGTGACGGCAGAACCGCGCTTCATCTACCAGCACACCGTTGTCACATTGGACGAAGCCCTCGATGCCTGGACATCCACGCTGGAAGGGGTATTCCCCACCCACACCAAGGAGCAACCCGCCCATGCCGCGACAGTGGACATCCCGCTCTACAAGACACCGCATGTCTATATTTGCAAACATCGCCAAGCGAAGCCCAAAGTATTTATTCCCGTATTCCCTGGCACCAACTGCGAATACGACAGCGCACGTGCATTCCTGCGCGCTGGTGCCGACGTGCAGACGTTGGTGTTTCGCAACCTCAACAGCGTTCTCATCCAAGACAGTGTGACAGCTTTTGCCAACGCCATCTCCGACAGCCAGATTGTGATGATTCCCGGCGGCTTCAGTGCCGGCGACGAACCGGAAGGCAGCGCCAAGTTTATCACCAGCGTCTTCCGCAACGCCGCCATCAGCGATGCGGTAATGCAACTGTTGCAGCAACGCGATGGACTGATACTGGGAATATGCAACGGCTTCCAGGCACTCGTAAAACTGGGTTTGGTACCCTACGGCGAAATACGTCCTCAAAGTGTAGACTCGCCCACACTGACGATGAACACCATAGGACGTCACCAAAGCAAGATAGCCTACACCAAGGTGGTGAGCAATCTGTCGCCCTGGCTGCAGAAGGCAGAGCTGGGTGCCACCTATAGCATCCCCATCTCCCACGGTGAAGGACGCTTTGTGGCATCACAGCAATGGCTGGACGACCTCGTGAAAAACGGTCAGGTGACTACGCAGTACGTCGACCTAGAGGGCAGACCTACCATGGATGAATATTACAACATGAACGGCAGCTATCTCGCCATCGAAGGCATCACCAGTCCCGACGGTCGCATCCTCGGCAAGATGGGACACAGCGAACGGCGCGGCACTGCCACCTATCTCAATATTGCCGGCAATCAAGACCAACAGATCTTCGAGAGCGGCGTAGAGTATTTCAAATAACCTTACTATACCACTCCCCTAATGGCGGTGCTGTACTTACGAACATCACTATTAGGGGATGATTCTTTAGACTACAAGAGGATCGTCCCACGCATCATTTATTGACCTTGGAGGACTTCCTTTATCATCCATGAGTACTTCTCCCATAACCCCTACACCATCTTCCGACGTTGAGACGCCGGTTGTGGAGCATCATCCTTTGATGCCTTTCCTGCCCCCTCAGGCACGACTGCTGATGCTAGGCAGCTTTCCGCCGCCCAAAAACCGCTGGAGCATGGACTTCTACTATCCCAATCGTACCAACATGATGTGGGCACTCTTCGGGATGGTCTTTATGGGCGATGCCGCCGCACTAGTGGATACAGAACGCAACACTTTCCGCCTGCCCCTGATAAAGACGCTGTTGAGAGAGAAAGGCATTGCCATTTACGACACAGCCTGTGCCATACGACGCCTAAAAGGCAATGCCAGCGACAAGTTTCTGGAAGTAGTGGAGAAAACGGACGTGCCGGCACTGCTACAGCAGCTGCCGCTATGCCACGACATCGTATGCACAGGTGAGAAATCCTGTTCCCTACTTTGCGACACCTACGCCGCGCCCATACCTGCCGTCGGCTCATACATACATATCAATATTGAAGGGCGCAGCATCAAGCTGCACCGTATGCCTTCCACCTCCCGCGCCTATCCCTTGCCGCTGGCAAAGAAGGCCATTCCCTACCGCAACCTCTTCACCGAGCTGAAAATGTTATAGACATCAAGCTTATAATGTTATAGACATCAAGCTTATAGAGAAAACACCACTTATGAACTTTACTCCCCTTACCCTTGGCGATAAAACATTGGTGCAGTCCTACACCTTCGTGGCGGGCCTGCGCAACTGCAACTATTCCTTCGGAAACCTTGCTGCCTGGCAGCATCTGTTCCATACCAAGAAAGCCACTACCCCCGATGCGCTGGCGCTGCGCTATCGTTTCAGCAACACAGACCTTGTGTATATGCTGGTAATGAAGCACCGCGACGAAAAAGCCGTTGTACGCACACTGCTGGAACTACTGCACGATGCGCAAGAGATAGGGCAACCCCTCACCATCTTCGGTGCCGAAGACTGGCTCGCCGACATAATAAAGCGCTGTTTCGGCAGCCAGGTTTCCATCACTCCCCTGCGCAACAGTTATGACTATATCTACAGCCGCCAGGCGCTCGCTTCGCTGGCTGGCGGTGCCCTGAAGGCCAAACGCAATCACACGAACAGTTTCCGCAACAACTACCCAAACTACCAGTATCGCAACCTCACCAAAGACCTCTTTCCCCAGTGTATGGTACTGCTGGAACTATGGCAAACCGAGAGAAAACACGAAAACCCCGACGACAAGAAAGAGCACGACAGCGTGAAAGCAGAGCAAAAGGCCATAGAGTACACCTTTGCACACTGGGACGTGCTGGACACCATAGGAGGAGCATTGTTTGTGGAAGGCCATATGGTTGCTTTCACCTACGGATGCCCCATCACTCCCACCACCTTCGACGTATGCATAGAGAAGGCTAACACCGCCTACGATGGCGCCTATGCCGTCATCAACCAGGAGTTCTGCCGCCATCTGCCGTCGCAGTACATCTACGTGAACCGCGAAGAAGACATGGGGCTGGAAGGACTGCGTAAGGCCAAACTGTCGTATCATCCCCAAGAGCTGCTAAGCTTCAACCGCATCCTCTTCCCCATCATTCCCAGGAATGGCGATGGCGATGCTCCCACTCCCCTACCCCACTACCATCTGGAACGCTGCACCGAGGCAGACGACAAAGAACCCACCTGCCGCTGGATGTGCCGCCAGTACGGTTTCGAATGGAACCTCACGATGGAGTGGCTCACAAAGCTGCACATCAACTGGTCCCTCTCCGTTCGTGCCATCAGCCAAGGCAGCACCATAGGCTACCTCACCATGAGCGACTACCGCATAGAGGATGAAAGCGAAGATATCGCCGTCAAGCAGCCCGCCCTGTTGGCAGCACTCAGCAAGTACCGCTACACCGCCGTGTTTTCCTTCATCGTGAAAGAAGAATATCACGGCACCAAACTGAATTACGATATGCTGATGGACGTGATGGACGAACTGAAGAACTACGACTTCGTCTTCATCCCTGTAATGCACCACCTGAAGACCCACGCCTACTGGCGTCGCTGGGGGGCACTCTATTTCTACGAGGATGCCGTCAGCAAGTACTACCTTCTGCCTTTCACCCCCGCCGTGTCCGAGAGCCTGAAAGAGTTTACAGGCAGTAAATAGGCCCCGCTGCAATCTTTCCGTTTTGATGTTTCCGATGTCTATCCATAACAAGTGAAAAGCAGCGTGATACCATTCCCTCCCCTTAGCTACAAAAAAATCCACAAGAATATCCTCACCTCCCTTAATCTTTGCGACTCGGACACCCTACTCCGCTGACTATCATGTCAACCATTTTTCCTCATGTATAGAGCCAATGGTACTCAGGGATAAATTCCCCGTTAGGGGATTTTTTGCGGATAATCATTCATTAGAAAGAGAGTTGCCGTTGGACAACTCTCTTTCTCTGGTAGCGGGGACCGGATTCGAACCAGCGACCTCCGGGTTATGAGCCCGACGAGCTACCACTGCTCTACCCCGCACTATAACTTTCGTGATATCGCAAAACTCCTTGGCGAGAGACACTCTTGCAGGGCCATAACACCTGCCGCTTTTATCTCTTTTTGAAAGCCTCCCACTTATCCTGAAAGCGATTGCAAAATTACGAACTTTTCCGAAACTGGCCAAATATTTCCACATGTTTTTTCCCCATATCCATACAACCAGTTAAGAGTTAACAAATTACAGCAGCGTCTTTTTTGCTGTTCACTAGTATGGAAACGCTGCAAACCAGTGCAGGGAATCCTGCGAAAAAGAGAAATCGACCATGATTTCACATGCTAGACCACCTGATTATTGACATGGATACATCGTGGCCAGCCCAAGTGAAAAACCACTCCTCAGTCTACCGTGTAGCCTCTCTGGCTGTTTTTTCCGTCCACGAAGTCGTTCTCCACCTTCCTCTTTTCTTCGTATGTTTCCTCATAGTCGGGCACATAATTGGCGGGCGGCACCACGTTGACATCGAAGTCCAAAGCCAACACGCCATCGGGTTTCACATTGCCATAGATACGGATGGTGTGGTGCACGTAGCCTATGTTCTTACTGCCGTCGAACTGGAAACGCATCAGCACCGAGTCGCCTGGGGACAGGATGCCACGGGACTTTTTGTCATTTTTTTTCTCATCTTCGATGGAGATACAGCCGCACGACGGCTGGATGTCGGTGGTGATGAAAGGCTGCGCCCCCACATTCACCAGTTTGTAGGCCATGTCCATTTTTTCGCCCAACACAATGGGGAAATAATGTCGCGATGGGTCTTCCACCCTTATCTCTGTGGGGCCCACCCGCCGATGGCATGCCGAGAGGATCAGCACAACCTGGGTGATAATCAATATTTTTGTCATCCTGCACATAGTGTTATCTCGTCTATTGCCATTTTACGTCCCGTCTTTATCAGATAAAGTTCTATGGGAGCCGTAGGATCCATCGATTCCATACTCAACTTTGCCTCCACACGCTCATACTTCTTATCTAGGTTCAGCATCGGCAGCATCTCCGTTTTCCGCGTGCCTTGCACCGCCACCACTTTCGCATTGCCGATGTGCCAGCGTGACGACACCAGCAGCCCCACACGGAGGTCGCCTAGCGGCTTCCCGATGGCGGGAATAGTGATATGGAGCGTGTCGCCGTTGTAGAGCATCCAATGGGTGTGGTAATCGTAAGGAATGCCAAAAAAACCATCGTTCAGCACACCTATCGGGGGTGCGCCCTCGTCGAGCTGGCTGGTCGTCGTCAACCTCGTGTCGTGCAGCACGTTGTTGCACGACACTTCATAGCCTTTATGCCAGTTCACATATTCCAGGTATTCGTCAATATCGCCATCGACCTCGCGGAATTTCTGCATGGCATTTAGCACACTGTGCCCTCTGAGGTTAGCAATAAAGTCCGCTTTCTGGATGCGCAGCTGCGGGTCGTTCGTCAGGCGCAGCAGTTCCAGTCGCGTGAAGTTGAGACCAGTAAGCAGATAATTCAGGTAGTCACGTTCGGGTTTTTCTATGTTTTTGGAGGCCCTCTCCAGTTCGTCCACGAATAGTATGAACTCTTCGGGGTCCAGATACTCACCTACCGCATATCCGATGCCTTCGTAAAGACCCAGGCACCGTGTTTTTGCCTCCAGAGTGTTGTAATACTTCCTGATAATGTGCCCCGACTTCGGGTAATATGTCTGGAAGAATACGTCCACAAGCGTGTCCACGTCTTTGTCCACATCCACCATCAGGTTTGCCAGCACCCAGGTCTGCAATTCATCGAAAGTGGAATAATCCTCTCCGCTGCCATTTAGCACAATGCCCTCCACTCCATGTTCCTTGTACATCCGCAGACGTTCCTGAAGTATGTGGAGGCAAGGAAACGGAGTGAGATAGTCGTCGAAGTTTCGGCAGTAGTCCCACACAAACACATGTGGGGTCAGCAGCTTCCATTTGTCTATCAAGTTACAGAATTCCACCGTCCGTGAGGCTGCTGCGCTGCCTCTTGCCAGCGGCATCTCGATAGCGCTTATAATGACACCCATATTCCTCGGCAGCAGCCTCTGTGGAAAAAAGGCAGTGGAATAATAGTAGGACGTAAAGAAGCGGTGCTGGGGAAACCGCTCCGCAAGGCGTGCGATAAACTCTGTGACGGCAGGTGTGGCATTGGTGGACGTGTTTCCCTTTTTCCTGCATTGTTCGCAGGTGCAGGAAAAAGGGTTGTCGTTGGGCATTATCAGGAAATCCGTTGACTGGTCTGTGCCGTAGTGCTCTTCTATGTAGTTCATGGTGTAGTCCCAAAGCTTGTGCGAAGAGAAACAGAACTGGTCTGGGTTCACCTCTCCTTTTGTACGGGCAAACACTTCCTGGGATGGATTTCTGGGCAACGCTCTCCGCAAATTGTGCCCCCACAGCCCCCAGTCGTAGTTCAGACTTCCCAACCCCATTCTGCGACTGGATGGTTCCATACTATTGCCATAGCTGTAGACGGTGCGATATGCAAAATCCGCATGGGCGGTATCTATCCGTTTGGCTTTCCACATACTTATAGACTCAGCAGCATCTGCTTTGTGGGCTTTTCTTGCACAGCCGGCCCTGTCGAACGATGCTGACAGCAGGCAGATAATGACAATAGGCAGTAGTAAGGTCTTCTTCATTGTTAGGCTAATTGATTTCTCCTGGGCAGCGCATCATTAGAAATGAATGTTGAGTTGGAGAAAAAGATTGAAAATATTTTTGTACTTCGCCTCCGTGTCCAAGGGGTTGCCGTAAAAGTCCACCCCGCCCGGCACCTTCGAAATATAGAAAGTCTGCCAAGAGCCCATCAGCATGCCGCTGAGGTTTCCAGTGAAAAGGTATGTTACTCCTAACCCCACGCTCGTATTCAAATGGTCGAAAGTGGCAGGAAGCCCCCGGTCTATTACCTCCGCCTCGGGAGCCGTGCCGATGGCAAACTGTGCCATGAGGCTGGAAACATTGTCCTCGCACACGAGATAGCGTCCTTGCACAGAAGCGTTGAAATAAAAATTGTCTGCCAGCAATAGCCCATCCACCTTTCCGCCTACATAGAACGGATGCAGGTCTTTGCCGACACCTACCCCCAGGTTGAACAAATTCTTGTATGTGCTGTTCCAGATGGCGGCTGTGTCGGTGGCAAGAGCCCCGCCCATCTTTGAAGTCGCCACGTTGCGGTATCCGGCATGCACGTCCGTCGTCCAACCGTTGTATAGATAACGTTCCACACGCAGGTTGGCCTGTAATTTCGGGAAATAGCGCGTGGAGAGTCCCGCGTCGATATGGGTTGTCGTCTTTTCGTTCCACACGCGGATCCACGAGCCTACGAACTGAAATCCCGTTCCGCCTCTTTCCGCGATGTGGGTAATGCTGTCCGCCGCGTCGCGCCCCGCATAGTTTACCGCCATGCCATAGGTGTTGCCGCCTTCCTTGTGGGAGTATCCAGCAGATGCCAAAGCGTGGAAATTGGGATTGTCGCCGCCATAGCGCGACCGAAGATAGCTCACCGCTATCTCGTTTGCCGCCCCATCGTAGAGCAGCCCTTTGGAATGCTGTGCGAAATTGCTCATCTCCATGTCGTTGGGACGATAGTAACGCTGGTAATAATAGGCGCTGTCGTATATTTTCAGCTTCTCGAAAGCTACACCTTTGTCGTACAGAAGGTTTCTATTCAGGGGGTCGTGCCTCAAGGCACTGTCGATGACGAGGATGGCATCCTTTCCGCGATGGTCTTTCATCAAGTTCATGGCCAAGAGGTCGGCGGTGGCGCTGTTGGCACCTATAAGAACCTGGTTCAGCGGGAATGCGACGAGCAGCGGACGCAGCAGGTTGAGCGAGCTGTGGTAATCCTGGTTATTGTTATACACCGCCACCTGTTTCACCAGTATGTCGATGTCATCTGGATACAACTCGCGCGCCCTTCTCACCGTCTGCGCGAATTCCCGGTCCTTGTGCAGCAGGCCGCAGGTCGTCATGCGCTGCATCAGTGCTTCCTTGCTGTTGGGACACATTGTCAGCAGACGGTGTGTCACTGAGTGTGCCTTGCGGATGGCACCCTGCTCTATCAGTTTCTTCACATATAGGAGTGCTATCTCCTCGTAGCTTTCTTCTATGCCGTATTTGTCTGCCACCCCTTCCAGCAACCTCAGGGCTTCGTCCTCGCGGCCGTCGGCGGCCAGCATGTTAGCCTGGCGTACATGGAAACTCTTCTCGTCCATGGCCGCCTGTCCTGTCACGTTCAGCAGTGCCAGCGCCTGGTTGTAACGTCTCAGGTTAGTGAGGCACACCAGCTTGCGGTTGATGGCGCTTCTGTAGGTCTCGGTCGTGGTATCGTTCTCTATGATAAAATCAAGGTAGGGAAGTGCTTCGGCGTATTCGCCCATCTCCATCTGGTCGGAGGCATCCTGCATGTAGTAGAAAGAGAGGTCGTTTATCACATCCTGGTTGGCAGGTTCTATCTCGTGTGCCCGTCGTAGCGTGGCGATGGATTTGCTACGATATCCCATACGCTTGTATACAATATGTTCCATATAGAGGTAACGCACGTTGCCGGGCTGCGTCTTCAGCGCTTCCCCGATGTAGTGGAGTGCATCCTCGTTGTATTCGCGCACGAAGGAAGTGTTGATGAGGTAGGTGAGGGCATCTTTGTTGTGGGTTCGGTCATAGAGACGGGCCTGCTGCGTATACGGGTCGTTTCTCACGGCATCCATGGCGGCCTCCTCCTCTATGTTGTGTTTCAGATTCCCCAGCCCGCCGCCGTAGACTCGCTCGTAGTCCCGCACGAAAGAGATGGCTTCGTTGTAGCGGTGCTGCTCTGCCAGTATGGACACCTTCTTTTTTGCCAGGGCGACGTTGCCATGCAATGTAAAGATGCCCTCCTCCGCTGCCTGGATGGCGGCGGCCTTGTTGCCTTGCCGTATATAGAGGTTGCAGAGGTCGTGATAGTAGCTGGCCTTGTACGGGTCTTTTGCTATCAGTGTTCTCAGGGCCTGCTCCGCATCCGCGTCGTTTCGCCGGCTCGCGGCGCGTCCATAGTTCTCTTCCAGCCAGTTCATGTACTGGCGGCGGATGGCGGTGTCCTCGGGAAATATCTGCTGCAGACGCTCCAGCAGGCGGTCGGCCTCCA
>CAMURW010000009.1 GCA_947097635.1 uncultured Bacteroidales bacterium | reverse complement strand
ACGGTGCCTACAACTATCCTGGTATCGACGAGGACAACCATCTCGGCACAGAGTTGGCCATCTGCTTCGATCCCCACAGAGACCGCCCCGTGCAGTGGAGCAGCTATGTGGACATCAACGTGGACGGCAGTGCGCGGATAGACCAGGTATTTGGCGGCGGCAACGGCGTGACGGTGCAAGACAGCGTCACCGTGCTTGTCAATGCCCGTGTCACTGGGGCAGCTCCAGTGGTCACCACCGTGTATGGCGGCAACAACAAGGCCACCATGAGCACCGTGCCCAACATCATGCTGACGAAAGGCGTGGTACACGACGTGTATGGCGGCGGCAACGAGGGAGACATGGTGGGAGCGCAGAAACGCGGCGACGACGTCAACAGCTATGGCGACGTGAGCACCTATGTGCTGCTGGACAACGACAACATCAACCTCACGGGCACCATCTACGGCGGTGCCAGGCAGGCCAACGTGGCCGGCGGCACCTTTGTGTACGTGAAAGGTGGACACGCCAACGAAATATTCGGCGGCAACAACATCAGCGGCAACATCGGCGGGCAGACGCATGTGGTGGTAAGCCGCGGCACGGTAGGGCAGCTGTACGGCGGCAGTAATGGCTACTACGACTATGTGGAAAACGGCACTGCTGGCAATGCTCTCTACGACGTATACCCCTTCGATCACGACGCATCGGCGGCAGCCATCGCCACTGGCACCACCGGCGTACCCAACTGCGGCAATACCTACGTGATGCTGAAAGGTGGCATCATAGAAGGCGACATTTATGGTGGCGGCTATGCCGGCACCTGCGACAGCACGCTGGTGCAAGTGGACAAGGATGCCATACTCACTGGCGAAAGCATATTCGGAGGCGGACGCGGCAACGACCAGCACATCAACGACTGCAATGCTCCTGGGCTAGGAGCCGTGCTGGGACTCAGCAGAGTGGTGCTGAACAACATGAACGATGAAGGCGTGATGGTGAATGGTGTGCTGAAGAAATCCACCATACAGAAGGTGTACGGCGGCGGCAATGCCGGCGATGCCAAGAACACATACGTGCTGCTGAACAACACCTGCACCCATTCCTTTGAATATATGTATGCCGGATGCAATGCCGCCAACGTCAGCGACACAGCACGCATGGTGCTGAACGGCAAGGTGATGAAAGCAAACGGCAAGGCCGTAAACAACAGCACATACGTGTATGGCGGCAACGACCTCGGCGGCGATGTGAACGTGAGTGTGCTCACCGTGAACAGCGGCACCTACCAGAATGCATTCGGTGCTGGCAACGGAGAATACTCCTACACCCCGCAGCAGCAGACCTGCGGCAAGTTCCCGCCCTCCAATCGCGAGGTATTATTTACCATTAACGACATCAGTAAGGCTACCAACCCCAACGGCAGTTTCACTGACAGCACCCACTTCTCCGGCTATGTGTATGGCGGCGGCAACATGGGGCTGGTGGGCGACCGCACCATTGACGAGAATGCGGCACGTTTCGTGGCGGATGCCGATCACGGCACTTTCTACAAGGACAACGAAGACCGCTACCTGCCCATCCCCAAGACTGGCATACCAAACGGCATCGTCGACCAGAACAGGTATCGCGACCGCTACGGCCTCATACGCCTGAACATACACGGCGGCTACTTTGACGGCCGCGTGTTTGCTGGTGCACGAGGTAGCACCGTCTATACCCACAACTACTTTGGCCGTGGCACCTCTGGCAGCGACAAGTTGCAGCTGGTATACGGACTCAAGGAGGTGAACATGGATGCCGGCACCATAAAGCTGAGCCTGCACGGCGGCAGCGAATTCATAGACGACGGCTACTATTGGGAGACCCATAACTACAACAAGCCCGCTAGCGGCAATGTGGAACAGGGCACCACCATGCGTCCCTCCAGCATAGTGAACGTCACCGGCGGCGCGGTGAACAAGAGCCTCTACGGCGGCGGCTTCGAGGGCAACATCTACGGCTCCGTATACGTGCACATAGGCACGGAGGCCGTCAGTAAGAGCTATGTATGGACACGCAGCTACGGCGGCGACAACTATGCCTACCTGCAGCCGGCGACGGACGGCACCGGGCTGGGGGACGAAAGCCTTAGGATCAGGGACCTCAACCTGCTGAACAACGTATATGGCGGCAGCGACTGGGGCAACGCTGGTGCCAATGCAGTGTTCAGCACGCGCGGCTTCTACGGTGGCGAGAGTTATGTGTATGTGGACGGCAAGAATTACCTCACCAATAACTCGGACGGCTCCAAGCGCAAGTTCATGAACAATATCAAGTGCATCTGCGGATCGGGCACCTCCACCGAGGGCGGCGACGTGCACAGCAAGATTATGTTCTTCAACTTCAGCGAGCACAACTGCCTGAATACCGACAAGCAGATGATGAGTTTCCAGCGTGCCGACACGGTGATGCTGGATCATGCCTACATTACCCTCACCGGAACGCAGGATGCCTATTTCGCCTACCCCTCGCAGAACTATGCCGTATGCCGCGTGCGTAACTTCATCATGCGCGACGACAACATGGTGAAGTTCATGGCACCCGTCATTTACGTGGACACCATGCAGAGCCTCAAGGCGGTGGTCAGTGGCAGCGGCGACACTACCTACCAACTGTATGTCAACGGCGACGATGCCGATGCCCGGAATGCAACTGGCGAAGGCTGCGAATACAGCGACTGCACAGTGGCAAACCACGATGGCAACCGTAACATCATTGTAATCAACGACGGCAACTACATCAGCGTGCTGGGCTACAAGGACAACGACCCTACCGACCATAACTACGCTAACGATAATAAACAATATGGCCCCATAATGGGTTACTTCTATCTGGCCACATCGGATAATTCGCAAGTGTATGTGTATGCACGCCGCAAGGAAACTGGCAGCGCTGGCGAAGCGGACGACGGATTCTGGTCCACCTGCAACGACAAGAACGTACATAGTAGCGTGGTGGACGGAGGCCCCGAACTGCCGTGGAAGAACGCCGACAACAACGAAGGCTACCGCACCTGGCGCACGGGCGACAGGCATGGGACCAGAAAACGGGAAGTGACGATAGTGGCAAACCAGAACCCGGACAACTACAGTTCCAACAACTTCTGGCTGCATGATGCCGATGTAAACGGCGCGCCCGACGGGGCATGGACAGACGGCACTACCACATACGATCACTATGCTTTCGCCACTGGCACGCTGGATTTGCCCCCAACCGACGCAGGCAGCTTCTATACGATGGTCGGCATCACAGTGGACGAGGAAAACAGCGGCGAGATGAAACTGGTGCCAGCGGCATGGAAAGCCAACGATGACAATACCGACGGCAGCTGGGTACTGGCTGGCGACAATACCGTGGTCGACGGCAGGGGCATACAGGAAAACACCTCCTACACTTTCGGCCTGATGTTTACTACTGCAGGATTCTTCAACACTGCACCAGGAGCTACGGGATCGCCGCACGCAGTGCTCTCGGGCAGCAACGTGGTCACATACGTGAACGGCTACCAAACCCCCATGGTCACCGCCAACTCCATGAACCAGCTGAACTTCGCCCTGACCTATAGCACCACTTTCAACCGCACTATCCTCCGCAGGGTGACGTTCACTCTACAGGAACACATGCCCGACGTAGCAGACGATGGTGACACCCCGATAGATGCCGACCCCGCAACGCCAGGCGTGCAATACTCCTATACACAACAGCGCCTGAGCCCCATATACGTAACCGTGGGCATAGCCACGGTGGTGAGCGATTTTTCCAACCTCAACGTGAAGGCGCTGGCCATGTACAACGAAGGCATAGAACACCTCTACAACCGCATGGTGATACTGCCCGCCACCTACGAGCAGCGCGAGGTGTATCTCACCAATGTGCGGTGGCGCAGTACGGTGAACTCGAATTCCGATCCGAGCAAGGCAATGTTTAGCCTGGTGGATACTGCTCATCTCAACGCGCCATACACCGACCCCTACGGTAGCGAACACCCCACCGCCAAGAACGCCAACAACGTGTTCTCCGTGACGATGCAGGTGGCACAGAGCATATCGGATAACATGAGCAACACCATAGGCTGGTACACCGTGGATGGCGAGGAAAGTGGTATGGAGAAGGTGATGGACGTGCGCAATCTGCACGACCGTAAATCCACCGCAGCCGCCCCCGGCACGGCCATGTCCGATGGCAACCAGTCGCTCACGGACGGCACGGTCGGTACCAACCCGACCAACGCAGAGCTGGTGGCCAACATCAAGAGCGGCGAGTTTGTGGGCATACTGGACGGACGTGCCACGGCGGCACTGAAGTTGCTTACTTTTTACAATGGAAACCTATTATATGAGAAACACGATGAAGTGGGGCTGGTAACATTGACCTTCGGATACGTAGGTCCCCTGTACAGCAACGGCGAAAGGTCGGTGGGTACATTCGACGTGACGCTGAAAGTGTGGACGCGCGACAAGGGCGACACCATATACCTTGCCTCGGCAGACGAGGTGAGGCGCCAGTCCCCCAACGGCGACGAAATCACCCTGACAGGATACAAGAACCAGCCAAACCAAAGCGACATCACCAACAAGGGCAAGGTACCCGAATACTATCTCAACACTTTGGCTGAAGCACTTGACAACTCGGTATTCGTGGACGGCGACGTGATAGCCATACTGGACGAGGTGAAACTGCGCGGAGAGGACAACTACGTGGTGCACGGCAAGGACGCGGAGAATGAGGAGTTTGGCAGGGTGCAGATTATCCGCTATTCCGGCAGCCACTATCAGTTGCCGGGAGAATACGGCGCCTACCGTGGTCCCATGATTACCCTGCACGAGCACGCGCAGCTTACCGTGTACAACGCATGGCTGAACGGCAGCGGAATGACCAGGACAAAACCGCGCCACACCACCCGGGATCTGCCGCAGGGAGGCAACGTTACTGGGTTCAACGGCGGATATTATTATGACCAGAATGCCCGTGTGAAGGACACCCTGTTCGCCTCCGCACCCATAGTAATGGTGTCGGATGCCGGTGTCTTTACCGCTATGAGCAACGTAAAGATGAGCAACGCCATCAGCAACGTCAACGTGACGGGCAGCGACTATAGCCGTCAAGGTGCCGCGATAAGCGTGTACCGCGCCGTGCCGCGCACCTCGGTCCCCGGGGCGACGGCGGACCTCAGCGCCTTGGCTGGCACGTGGTTCACATCAGCAATGACCGTCACCGACGATGCGCATAACAACACCGCACGCAACGAGGCGGTGACTATCTCTTTCTACGAAGACCACACCGGCAACATGAAGAACACCTTCAAGAACATCAACCAGCCCTTTACTTGGGGCACACAGACGGAAGGGGGGACAAATAAGGTAGTGATTTCTATTGGACTGTACCAGCAGACCTTCACCATCGGCATCTGCAACTCCACCACGCTGACGCTGACAGGCACGACGGTGCCAGCCGAGTTCCAGAACGAAAGTCACACCACGAACTTCACCGCTACCTACACTGCCGCGCAGTACGAAAGAAACACCCCTCAGGTGGTGCTGGGCGACAAGACCACCATATTCAGCAACGCCACGGTGAACCACGTGATGAAGAACTCGTTGGCAGCATCCAACGCAATGCGCCATCCAGGTAACCGCGGTGCAGCGGTGTACGTGCATAACGGCAACCTGCAGATAGGTGCCAACAAGCCTGGCAACAATGTGTTTGTACACAACAACTTCTATCTGTGGGAAGCACCGACGATAGACGGCATCACGTACTACGACAACCGCAACGGCAGCCTCGTTGCCGGCCAGGGTAGCAGTCCCGCATATACGTGGAACAAGGCGGACAAGAAGTGGAAAAACGGCAGCACACTGCTGACGGCTGACGACGTAGCAGGCTACTCCTTCCCCGACATCGACACCGCGTCCATCACCACCGCCATGGAGACATTCAGTTACTACAAGTTCAACTTCACGCATTTTGCCAACGGCAACAAGGATACTATATGGAACAACGTGTTCCTGCCCAGAACGGTAAGCACTGAAGCCAACAACGACTACCAGCGCGAGATGAAGGACGCACAGAGCAACCACCTCTCCGTAGTAATGATGCTGGGCAAGGCTACCAAGGTGGGCATATCCAAGTGGTTCCCAGGAGGACATCCCTCCTACGCCAAGGAGATTCGAGACACCATAGGCTTCGGCGTATGCACGGACATCACCATTGCCGAGGAAGCCATGAAAAACGGCAACTTCGTATCGGACTCTATGGTATACGACATCGACACTTTCTACCATAAACTAGTGAACCCCTACCATATCTATTTCCACCGCTGTGCCACTTATAAGTATGGCGACATCGATGACTTGGCCTACCGTATCGACGACGGTGCCACTTGCCCGGGAGGCACGGATGCTATCAGTTTCAGGGTGGATAGGGGCTTCCTGCCCTACACCTACGTGTGGACGGGATACATGACCAAGATAGAGGGAGAGGGCTCGGCGGCACGCCGTGTGGTGGATGTTAGCTCCAAGATGGAGATGAGGAACCACACCACGGTGGCAACTCTGATGGATGAAGACGGCGTGTACAGCTACGACGATCAGGGCAACAGGCAGGTGATAAATAGCGAGGCGGCGGCAGCATTGGATGAATACTTGCGGCTGCAACGCGTGGACACCATGTACATGACCAACGTGATGCTGCCGGTGGGCACACTGCAGGACTACTACTATTACACAGTGGAGGCGACGGACCTGGCAGGATGCAAGAAGAGCAAGGGGGCACTGGTGAAGATAGTGAAGAGCAACGCCACAGCCTACATCGATGCCGAGAACTTCCTGCAAAGAAGAACCGCAGGGCAGACACACGACTATTCGTTCTCCAACCCTGGCGTGGACAGCAACTATGTGCGCATGGACAATCAGAACGGCAGCTATACCATTACTTACCACAACCCAGAAAATACCACGACGAATGCGGATACCAACCAATATCTGAGGACTTACAGAACCTACCAACTGTATGCCGACGTGAAGCCCATGGCAGACTACGGCTCGGTGTACTGGGTGACAAACGAGGACCTACACGACGTGTACACGGCAGTGGCAGGCGGAACGGTGACACCGGGACAAGCATACCACACCTATGTTATCCCCGGCGGCGGGCAGGCGATAGGCAAGATAGAGAACCCCGTGCTGCTGTGCGAGGGCGACGTGGTGAACCTATATACCAAGAGCGCTGACAGAAACAATGACGGCAATCCGGACTACGAGTTCCTCTACTGGAACTTCGACCCGACGGCTCCACAGGCCACGCAGTACACCATGCCTGGGCGCGATGCCACGGTGGCGGCGTACTATGGCCCCAAGGACTACTGGTATCAGGTGGTGACGAGCGACCCCGGCACAGAAAGTTACGAAGTGGACTACCATGGCAACGTACATGTGAAGGATGCCAACGGCCTGGCATGGCTCATCAGCACCATGAATGGCCTGAACTTCCAAGCGGCGCAGACCTTCGTGTTCGACACTATCCTGCTGGAGGCTACAACATATGACATGAGCGCACACAAGTGGACCCCACTGGGCAACATCAACAACCCTTTCATGGGTACTATCTACAGCACTGCGGAAGAGGGCAGTACCATAAAAGGGGTATTCTGCAACGAGGAGCAGATACCCTATGTGGGACTTTTCGGAAAACTGAAAGGTGCCAGAATCAATCCTCCTGACGTGACCACGGACGGCAGCGGCACCACCACCACCGAACACAGCAACATCACCATCGCCAACTCTTTCTTCACTGGCAACAACTATGCCGGTGGCATAGGCGCATGGGCGGAACTCGACCCGGCGAGACACCAGAGAACAACGGTGAACAATGTGGTGCTGAAGAACGTGACGGTGGCAGCCTCCAACAGCATGGGCGGAGCCTTTGGCTACGCCGAAGGCGTGGATTTCGCAAAGAATGTGTTAGGACACAATGGCACAACCAGCGCATCAGCAACAACGGCAGCAGACGCAATCGCATTCCTGGGCACGTCGGTGTACCTAGGTGGCATATTCGGACAGAGCAAGAACGTCACGGTGCTGAACAACGTGGTGCAGCCCATAGATGCCACCAACTCCAATTCGCTGTACTATGGCGGCTTCACTGCCAAGAACATCTCGGGCGACAATTTCAGCGGCATACAGCGCTTCTTCCGTCGCTTGAGCGGTAGCAAAAGTATAGGCACAGCCAGCCGCTTCGTTAATAACTATGTGAAGATGCAGACGGCGGACAATGCCTTCCGCGTGGGCGGTATGGTAGGCGACGGCGCCGACATGTTGTTGCAGAACAACTATGCCTACGGCGACATCGCCGCCAGCAACCTTAGCAGCAGCCTCATTGCCGTGAGCGGCGACGGCGTGACGATGGACCACTGCTACTACCGCAGCAACATGGGGCACGCCACCAGCGCGATGGGCAGTGTGGACGGCAGCACCATCGTCAGCGACACTGCCGCTTTCACAGGAGCGGGCAGTCAGGTGATAATGAACACCAGAGTGGACGGCATAAGCCACGCTACGGTATTGCTCAACAAGTTTGTGCGCGAGCAGGGAGGCGACAGCCTCCTCACATGGCGCAGTGACCTGAAAGGCGTGAATAATGGGCTGCCGTTATTCGGTACGCCAGACACCGTACCCATCTATGTGGAGCAGTACGAGAATGCCTGCGACACTTTCGGATGGGAGAACCAGCAACTTACGGTGAGCGGCAGATATCAGGTGAGTTACTTCAACCCCACTCTACTCACGGACAGCATCATCACGCTGCATCTCAACGTACACAACAGCGTGCGCATAGAGCTGAGCGACACCATGACGCTGGGACGTGGCTATGAAGGTCACGGCTTCAAGCTTCACGCGGGCGACATACTGCCTAAGATAGGCCACAACACGCTGAGCGAGGTGCGTATCTTTCAGGTGGTGGACAGCCTGCTGACGGCGGACGGATGCGACAGCATCGTGGTGCTGACACTGACGGTGTACAACGACAACGTAGGCATCGTTACCCCCGATAGCAACGGCGAAGTGAACGATGGCGGCGTAAAAGACTTCGAGATACAGGTGTATCCCAACCCCACCGCCGGCAACGTCACTGTGGAGAGCGACGCAGAGCTGAAGAATGTGGAGGTGTATGACAACGTCAGCCGCAGACTGACAAGCATCACCGCCAACGGCAAGAAGACACAACTGAATCTGGAGCGCTTCGCCGCAGGAGCCTACTACATCCGCGTCACCACCACTCGAGGCGTGGCGGTGAAGAAAGTGATAAAGAGATAACCACAAATAGTAGAAACAAGTGATGGACGATGACACATAATTTTGAAATAGAAGAGATGGACTCGGGAAAGATGCCATACGTGGCTCCTTGCATAGAGGTGCATGAATGCAAGGTGGAAGCTGGATATCAGGCTACGCAGCAAGTGATGTACAACCGCGAAGAGTTCCATGAGATTACCGACTCCACGGGGCAGAACTACCACGGCGAGTGGTGGTAGGAGAACGATGTAAAACGATTAAATGTTTTTACGATGAAAAGATTTTTCAGAATATTGGGCATGGCCGTGTTCTCCGTCGGCATGGTCGTCGCTGCCTCTTGCAATAAGGAAGAGAAAATCACGATAGCGTTGAATGCCACGCTGGAACAGCCGCGCGGCGATAATGACAACGACAGCGTCGACACCAAGAACTACCTTACAAACGAGGAGCAGTGGATATATTGGGAAAACGGCGACGAGATAGGCGTGGGCAGCAGCAACAGCAGCACTGGTACGGCACCCTCTACCTCGACGGTGTCAGGCGGCGTCGGCACACGGTTTGCATATTTCACGACGCAGATGACTACCGCGCCAGGGGCCACCGATTATTTCGCCATATACCCCAAGTCCAGTTATATGAACGAGTATGCGATGGTGAATAGCATCAATGTGCCATACCTTAAATACCCAGCCTCCATGCCCTATCGCTCCAGCTCCGATGCCGCAGACCCCGACCATTCCTTCGGCAAGAACTGCTTCCCCATGGTGGCATGGTTTCGCCCCGTAGTGGTGGGAGGGGGGACACGGGCGGACATAGACTTCCACTCCGTGAGCGGTTTGGTACGCTTTCACCTCTATTCCCCCAACGCAACGGAAGCCAAGATCAACAGCATCACCTTCACTTCGGTATCACACGACGTTATTCCCGCCAGGCAGATATCCGGCAAGTTTATGATTACCAACATCAATCAGAACGCCCCTTACCTGGAAGGCACCTCTTCTGCCGCTAGCGACAAGGTGATTACCATGACTTTTGACGGTGTCCCCGATGCCAACAGAACCTTAGGTGGCGGCACCGGCAACTACATGACGTTCTATCTCCCGTTGCCGGCAATAGTGTCCGGCACCACAGGAAGCACCCACAACCCTGGCAGTGCAGAGGCAAACCAGACGAAGTATGCCATACGGATGGTGGTGTCTTCGGACAAAGGCTCTTTTACCCGCGGCATGACGGTGACAATACGTCGCAACAGCATCATGAAAATGCAGGCACTGGGGATTACGGACTGGACATCGAGTTCCAACAGCGTAGGACTGGTGGGCTGCGGCACGCAGGAACGTCCTTTCCAGATATATGACGTGGCCGACATGCAACTGGTGCGCAATGCATTCCGCACCGCTGCCGCAAGCCACACCGCCCCCGTGATTAACGGCATCACGGTGACGGGCGACACCTACTTCAAAGTGAGTCGCACCGACATAGTGCTGACCTCCGACAATTGGCAGCCCAGTGGCACTCACAGTGCCGGCATAGAGAATTTGACAGGTCACTTCATCTGCTCTACCAATGCTCCCACCACCTTTGGCATCTCCAACACTTCGGAATATCCGCTGTTCGAGAGCATCGGCACTGGCGGCATAGTGGAATACACCACTGTAAGAGGCACCATAACCTACACCCGCAGCACCAACATTCCATTCTCACCGCTCTGCAATGTGAACAACGGCACGCTGAACAACTGCCACAACCTGTGTGCCGTGACTTCGAACGGCGCACGTCTGTCAGGCCTCTGCGTCACCAACAACGGCATCATTACAGCCGGTGCCAACGAGGGTACGCTGAGTACCGGCACCTCGGAGGGAGCGGCGGTGGCCGGACTATGCCTCTACAACAACGGCACTGTGCAGGGAGTGGAGATGTCGAGTGCCACCCTCACCAGTCAGCATGTGGCTGGCATTTGCTACCAGAACAGGAACGGCGGCGTGGTGAAAGACTGCATCGTCACCGTCAGCGGCACCTACGGCATACCTACAGGGGCATACTGCGGAATGGTGGTGTATGACAACGGGGCGGGTGCCCTCGTGGACAACTGTTTCGTGCAGGGGCAAAGCAGCACCAGAAGTAGCATAGGTGGTATTGCATTCAACAACATGGGCATCATAAACTACTGCCGCAGCGACCTGGCGATGACGGCTGCCAAGGCAGGAGCTGGCATAGCGGTGAACCAGTTCGGCACGGCGGCAGAGATACGCAACTGCTTCACTCGCAGCACGGCGATGAGGATAATCGCTTCCGATGCCGCAGCAGGTATTGTGTGCTACCTCAAGGGTGGGGCAGTGAGAAACTGCTACAACCGTGCCAGTGTGGAGAGAGCCGACAACTCTGCCGTGGCTGCCAGCATAGTGGCTGTGCTGGGGGCATGCGGCGACACCACCGATGCCATTACGCTGGCCAACGTGTACAACGCCAGCAACAACTTCTTTGGCGTCACGGCAAACCGAACGGTAAACGACGTGTACCTAAACAACATCACACAGGGCAGGACTACTGTGACATTCACTAACTGCTACGACTACAACAAAGAGATTAAAATAAAGATTAATAATAATCAGCAGGATGCAATACATGCCGTCAGCGGTGCAGACTTAGCAGCAAAGAGTGCTGCACTCCTGACAAGTCTGAATGGTTGGAACGAGATTGGCGACGGCTCGACATACTACAAATGGGAGAAGCCTTCTATCTACCCTACGCTGAAAAGTCCCACCAACCCCGTAACCAAGAACTACATCGGGTGCAAGTACCATAACATCGCATTGGGTGCCGCGTTCCGCGACAATGCCAGTACGATGGATCTGCACAAGCCTGCGGACAACGTCAGTGATGCGGACATCCCCTGGATAGATATGCAGGACTCCCAGTAATTGAAAGAAAGCGCCTCTCAGTCAGAGACGCTTTCTTAGCCAATGATAACGCAGATAACTATGCTGAAACGCGCCGTATTTCCCGTCCTGCTATTGATTAGCATCGTCGCCAAATCCCAACTTGCCACCACTGCCCCCCCCTCAGGAAGGGAGGGGGCCATGCTGCCCGCCATACAATACCCTGCCTGGTTCAGTGATGCCAAACTGGGCATCATGATACACTATGGTCTCTATTCCATCCCTTCCTATAGCGGCAAGGAACAATATGCCGAGTGGTTCTACAAAGGATTGATAAGCGGAGACAGCCTGCGCCTCCACTTCCAGCGTGATGTCTTCGGTAGAGACTTCCAGTATTTCGACTACATGAAGCTGTTTCGTGCCGAGCTGTTCGACGGCGACGAATGGATGAGACTCTTCAAGAGGGCAGGAGCACGGTATTTCGTCTTCACCACCAAGCACCACGACGGCTTCTGCCTATATCCCTCGCACTACACCGAGCTGAACAGCATGAACACGCCGGCACAGCGCGACTTTGTAGGCACGCTGTGCCAGGCAGCAAGAAAGGAGGGGTTGCACGTGGGACTGTACTATTCTTTGATGGAATGGACCAACCCCCTATTCCGATGGAGCATAGACACGGACACCCTAAAGCTGCAGCGCTATGTGACCCAACATGCGCTACCGCAGTTTCGCGAGATAGTGGACAACTACCGCCCCGAGTTGATATTCTGCGACGGTGACTGGGACTTCACGTCACAGCAACTGCACACGCCCGAAATGGTGAAGTATTTCTACGACAAGATAGGGCCTACGGCACTCATTAACAACCGGCTGGGGAATGGCTGGGACTTCGGACACCTGACACCGGAGTATAGCAGCGGCATCCAAGTGAAAGGAAGACCGTGGGCGGAATGCCGCTCGCTGGCACGCAGTTTCGCGCTGAACCGCATTAGTCCGTTGGACGATTACCTGAGCCCCGAGGAACTGATACATCATTTCGTGCAGCTGGTGAGCGCTGGCGGCGGCCTTATGCTAAACGTGGCACCAGCAGCAGACGGACATATTCCCCTCCTGCAACAAGAACGCCTGCTGCAACTGGGCGAATGGCTGAGGGTGAACGGCGAGGCCATCTATGGTGCTCAGCCAGTGTGGAACGAGGAAAAAGACCCTGAAACACCATTGCCAGTGAAACCTATAGGCACAAAGGCGGCACGAAGCAATACCATGTATCGCACAGACAGTGTCATCAACTTCGACTGGGTACGCAACGGTCCTGCGCAAGGCGTGAGCGAGGATAATTTTCACATCATTTGGAGCGGAGTAATCGATATTGACGAGCAGGATAGTTATACTTTCCTGCTGGAGGCAGACGAATCTGCCGAACTGGAGATAACGAACAACACATACAAATGTGTCGGCAGGGCAGAAAAGGGCAAGCCAATGGCGTTAAAGGAAAGACTGAAGGCTGGCAGCTATCACGCCACCATATCTTACGACGAGAAGGATATTGATGCCTCTTGCCGCTTTACATATTCCTCCGACAAAATGCCACCGACTGCCGTCCCCGCCCGCGATGGCTGGAAGGCATGCATCACATGGCAGAAGCCAGTGATGTGCTTCACCCGAAACCACGACAACCTCTATGCCATCATTCTGGAACCTTTGGGCAGGAACATCGCTGTCCCCGTAGCTTCCGTCCCCTCCGCGAACCTGCAAGTACACCTGTTGGGCATCGCCACCTCCTTTCCTTGGCATTACGACGGCGCGCAACAAGCCATCATAGTAGACCTCTCCACCCTCACCCCGGCCATGTTGCCCTGCCAGTATGCGTGGTGCTTT
This sequence comes from uncultured Bacteroidales bacterium, assembly GCA_947097635.1. GTDB lineage: Bacteria > Bacteroidota > Bacteroidia > Bacteroidales > P3 > Colimorpha. The sequence goes on along the minus strand of CAMURW010000009.1, from coordinate 167 downwards.
AGGTTTAGCTATGAATAGCAGAGGAAAGGGAGGTGAAAAACGTTTTTTCACCTCCCTTTCTTAATTATTTCTTTTGCGTTTATCCTACATTGCAGCCTGGAGTGACAAGTTGACTGGGTGTGACCAGCACAAGACGGCCATCTTTGTCCTCTACACTGAGAATCATG
>CAMURW010000008.1 GCA_947097635.1 uncultured Bacteroidales bacterium | reverse complement strand
ATTTTACCAGCAGGTCGGTGAGCGCACGCCGTTTTTCGACACCCAGGACGGGATAGGGAACGTCGTTCCTGGCTGCATTCTGGAAGTGATGCAGCACGGCACTGATGCTCTCTTCCAGATAGTAGTCCCTCTCGCAGGGGTTCGTCCAGTGCGTGGGGGGCGACAGGAAGCACCCGTCGCGCAGATGGAAGCAGGGTTCCATGCGGCTATAGTTGTTCCTGGGCTCGATGCCCAGATAGCGTGTGAGGCGCAGGAGGAAGATGATGGGATAGTTGCCCAGCGGTTCCACGGTGGCATTCAGATGCTCCATCTGCTGCACCACGTAGTCGAACAGCTGAGGGTTGGGTTCCTCCTCCTTGATGGTCTTATACAGCACCTCGTTCATGAAGAAGAGTATGGAGGTCTTAACGCTGTCGGTGGCACAGTCGGTGAGATGGCGCGCCAGTTGCATCTCTTTGATGTATTGCAGTTGCCGACGGTTGTTTTCGTACACCGTCATGTTCAGATAGCTGAGGGGTTGCAGCAGGTTACGCTTCGTGCGGCTGCGTGCTTTGTTCACCCCTTTTACGAGGTAGCTACGCTCCCCTAACTGCCGAGTGAAAATCTTAGCGACGACGCTCGTCTCCGAGTAGTCAACGGTGTGAAGTACGATACCATGTGTGTTGAGGAGCATCGGAGGGAAATTTTTGGTGAGTTCTAAGGTTCTTGAAGAATTAAAGTTTCAGCATGCCGGCGTTTCTTCCCCCCATCACTTTATGAACAATATCTTCGTTACGGCGCGGGTGCCGCCAGCCACGTCGCTGGCAAAGACGAAATAGACACCAGTGGCGACACGGTCGCCGCTATTGGTGCGACCGTTCCAGAGGGCCTGGCCGCCATGGGCCGTGGTGCTGAAGACCGTGTGGCCGGCAGCGTCGGTGATATGCACCAGGGCATTGCGGCTGAAGCCTTTGATGGCGATATTGCCAGCATAGCCAGGCTTCACGGGATTGGGGAAAGCGTAGATGTCGCTGCTGTTCTGCGACGTGGCGTTGACAGCGGTGCCGCGGTAGCTCTGCAGACCCTGGTCGGTGCCTATGAACACCTCGCCACTCACGGGGTTTACAGCCACGGAGATAATCTTGTTACTGAGCAGCGGACTATTGGTGGCGGTGAAATGTTCCAGCTGCCGCAGACCATTGGCACTGAGCAGATAGAGGCCACCTCCTGCTGTTCCTACCCACTTGCGGTTGCCGCCGTCCACGGCCATGCAGGTGACGTTCTCGTAGGCCATAAGATATTCCACAATGCCGCCTTCGCTGAACAGGATGTTGGTGGCGGTGCAGGGTGCCACCTCGCCGTGGCCGCCGTTGTCAAAGGCCTTGTAACCGTCGTAAATCTTCTTGATGCCTTTGTTTGTGCCCAGCCACAGGTCGCCGTCCTGGTCCTGCACGAAGCAGTTGATGCTGGCAGTCTCCACCTTGCTGCCGTTGTTGGGGTTGACGTAGGCGCTCTGCACCTTGCCGTCCTCGGTGTGGAAGACATAGAGCCGGTTGGCACGTCCGGCGAACCACAGGTAGCCGCGTATGCTGTCGAATACCAGCTTGTCCACATCCATATCCGCCAGCATGTTGGGCACCTCGTAAGACGACCACTTGCCCTCAGGGCTGCGCGACACCACAGCATGGTCCGCCAGGGAATTGAGTATCCATGCTGTGCCGCCGGCATCGAACACCACGGCACCCGTACGCACGGAGCGCCATTTATCGGTGCGCGTCGCAGTGATGGCACCGTCGGTATTGCCTTCGTTGTATACCTCCTTGACCTCGCCATCCACTATCCTCACGATGCCGTGTCCCCACGATGCCGCCAGCCATTCACGGGGATCCGCAGGGTTCACTGCGACATCCACGATGTCGTGCAGCGTGTCCAGGACGCTACGGCCGGGGAGGGTACTCCACTTTTCATGGTCAAAGATGCTGAGCTGCGCCGGCAAGTAAAGGCTGGCATAGGTAGTGTTTCGACCCCCGGGACACAGCATCATCCTTTCTTTCCAGGGCAGCAGGCGGTAGGCGTTGTCGCTCACGGGGCCATTGGGGGTGCGACCGTTTATGTCCTTGTTGCCATGAAGGTCGTATTCCACCAATCCCGCCCACATGTGAGCGAACCACAGGCTGCCGGCATTGTCCATGTCCACATCGGTGATGCTCATGGACATCCACGAAATGTCGTCGAAGGTTTGTGGCACTGCCGAAAGTCCCTGTTCGTAGAGCAGCAACTGATGATCCGTAGCCACCATCAAGGTGTGGCCGTGACATCGCATACTGACGATCTTGTCGCTCACCAGCGGCGCAAAGCTGGTGGAGAACGTGCCGTGGTATACCGTGCCGACGCTACTGTCGGTGCCGACGGCGGTATCGTAGTCGTATGCCAGTGCCAGGAGTGTGGCATTGCAGGTTTCCAACCGCTTCACCACCTTGCCGACAAGCAGCGACGTGGTGTCGTGCGACCAGTGGTCCGGCACTGCGAGGTTGACACCGAGGGGAGCGAAGCGCAGGCCGCCGTTGGTGGCAGCGACGATGGTGTCCGGAAGAAATGCCAGGTCGTTCACGTTGCCCAGGTAATAGGTTTCGGAGATTTCCGCTTTCTGCAGATTGACGACGACGATGCCGAAAGCGCAGTTGAGATACACCTTCCCGTCGTGGAAACGGATGGAATGGATGCTTTTGTCGCCGGTGAGGGTGGTGCTGCGACGTATGTCGCCCACATTGATGGTCTGTCCGTCCTGCACCAAGTCCACGTTGGAGTTGGTATAAGCTATCACCAAGGTGCCGCTGACGCTGTCGAAAGCAAAAGTGGCGATGTCCACGTCGGTGAGGCCGGTGGTCTTGTCGAGCAATTCCGTGGTGCCGCTTGCACGGTCGTAGCGCATCATTCCCTTGTCGGCGGCGGCAAAGACGTAGCGTCCCGATGCCTGCACGCCGTGCATATACTGGTAATTGAAATGCGAACGCCACTGCCCCACCGCAATCTGCGCCACCGCGGCCACGGGGCCCATCAGCAGGAACAGCAGCAGTAATATGTTGTTTTTAGAGTTCATCAGGTTGTTATGGTGATTAAGTTCTTCAGAGTGCCTAACACCCGTCGCCTATCTCCCTTTTTTCTCCCTGCGGGGGAGGAAGCTCTGGTACAGTAATGCCAGCAACCACGTTGCCACAGTGCTGAGGATGGCGGAAAGGAGGATGCGGCCCATGTCGCGAAGGCAGAAGATAAGCAGGTTGAAATAAACGAAGTGGAAAGTGAACAGCAGCAGCAGCGAATAGGAAGTGAAGGGCAGGAAACCAGCGGTGCGGAACGAGGGGGTGTCTTTTTTCTCGTCATCATTGTTGGTGATAATCTTGTCGGCAAACGTCACGCGTAGGAATGCCACCAGCGTGCATGCCGCAGTGTTGTATCCCATCATGCCGCTGAAGATGTCGGCGGTGAGGCCTGTGAGGAATCCTATCACCAGCATCCACATCCTGTCCAGCTGGGTAGGCAGCATCAGCAGGAACAGCACGTACAGCATGGGGGTGATATAGCCTCCCATCCTCACATGGTTCAGCAGCACCACCTGAATCAACATCAGGATAATGAACCTCACGATATTTTGAAACACCAGGTTGTTTTTCATAGTTCTTTACAATACGTTGTCGCCTTGCCGGAAAGTGGGGCTAGAGGTTGTTCAGGCTGTCCTGCTCCTGCTTGAAATGATTGTTTATCACATACACGTGCTGCAGGGAGCTGAAGTCCGTGGAAAGACGTATCTTCACCTTGTAGAAGCCTGTCCCTTTGACGAGATACAGCTTGTCCACAAAGCCCACCATTATGCCTTCTGGGAAATCCTGAGCAAAGCCGCTTGTCACCACCGTATCGCCAGCGTAGAGCTTGTAGGTGCTGGGGACATCCACCATGTAGGCATAGCGGTAGTCGCCGCCCTCCCAGATGAGGCTGCCCGTGCTGCCGGTGCGCTTCAGTTTCACGCTGTTGCGGCTGTCGGGATGCTGGACGGGCATGACGGAGGCGAAGTTGCCGGTCGTGCTTACCACCGCGCCCACTATGCCTTCAGGGGAAATCACCGCCATATCCGGTCTCACGTTCTGCCTAGCGCCGCGGTTTATCATCAGGAAATTGCTCTGGCCGTTCACGCTATTCTTGATAATCTCGGCTTCCATATAGCTGAAGCGCAGACGATATACAGTGTCCTCAATCTCGAAGACGCTGTCGTTGTATTTCAGATAGCTCTCCTCCAGATGCGCACGCAGCATGGCGTTCTCCGTTGCCAGACGGTCGTTCTCGACACGTAGGTTGAAATAGCTTTCCACGCCGTCCACCCAGCTGTACCAGCGTCCGGCCACACTGTTGCCAACCCTCAGCATACGCGAGCTCTGATAATAAGTGCCACGGGCCATCATCACCAGCGCCACCACTTCCAGCAGCAGGAAGAGAAAGACGTAGTTGTATCGTTTTATGAACTCAAAGAGGCTTTTCATCGAGGTGACGGATTATGGATGACGGTTTGTAGGAACAATGGGATGCGGAACGTTATGAGGCAGCAAACTCCTGGCTACTAATCAGCGATGAATTCTTTCACGGCGTGGATGGCATCCTCCACGGCAGTGTCCAAGTCGTCGTTGAGGACTACGTAGTCGAACTGTGATGCCAGTTTCAGCTCTTCCTTGGCCCGCGACAGACGTTTCTTGATGCTCTCCTCGGTGTCGGTGCCGCGGCTGCGCAGCCGTTGTTCCAGCACAGCCATGCTGGGGGGCATCACGAACAACGAGAGCGCGTCGTCGCCGAAATATATCTTCAGGTTCATGCCGCCTTTCACGTCCACGTCGAAGATGATATAGCGGCCATTGTTCCATATGCGCGTCAGTTCGCTCTTCAGGGTGCCGTAGCAGATGCCTTCGTACACTTCTTCCCATTCCACGAACTCGCCGTTGGACACGCGGCGCATAAACTCGTCGTAAGAGAGATAGTAATAATCCACGCCGTCCTGCTCCGTGCCGCGCCGCTGGCGGCTGGTGGCAGAGATGGAAAACTCGAAGCAGTCGAACCGCGTCAGCAGCTTGTGGATAATGGTGGTTTTGCCGCTGCCGCTGGGAGCGGAGAACAGCACCACTTTGTGGCTTACGACAGCGCCGATATTCTCTGTGTGGCTTTTTGCAGGTTGACTCATATGCTTATCTATTTGTTATTTTTGCCAAACTGTAACTTACTAATTGACCATCGTCGCCGCCCAGTTAGAACTTTTTGTCGAAGATGGTGAAGAAGGTCTTCACTGCCAGGCTCTCGTTGTCCCAGTGGTACTGCTGCGCCATTTCGCCCATGTAGCTCAGCGCCTGTTCTCTGTCGCTGGTGGCGTTGAGGCGCAGGATGAAGTCGTTGTAGGCTTTCATGTTGTTGTGGAACAGCTCGCTCATGAAGCTGAACTTATCGTTGATGTTGATAATGGTACGCAGGTCGCTGACTTTGTGTTGCCGTATGTTGCTCTCCGCGTCGTCTTCCATGCGGAAGCTGGATTGTGTGAATTTCTCCCCCAGGGTTTTAGGGGTGGGTGCTTCGGGAGCTTCGCTCTCTGCCGCGCGGCTCTTGTTGAGAAGATCGAACAGCGAGGGTTCTGCGCTGCCTTCCTTTTCTTCGTTTGCCGCTGCCTGTTGGCTGGCGGCGGCACGTGCGCGCTCCTCTTCTGCCGCCCCGCGGGCCGCTGCATCGGACTCAACGTCTTCGAATAGTTCATCGTTCCTAGAGCCTTCCACCTCCTCCATAGTGGGATGGCTGAAGGTGGGTTGCTCTTCCTCGGCGACAACGGCGAATCGAGGTTCATTTTCTTTCGGAGAGACCTCCTCGGCAACATGCTGCTGAGGGGCCACGACATCCTTTCTCTCGGGGGCAGGGAGGTGCAGCACAATTTCGTACATTTGCTGCAACGCGTCTAGAAATATGGAACGTTCTATGGCGTTCATGCTGCCGTCGTTTTCCTCGACACGTTGTACCATCTCAGACACGCGTTTCAGCTCTTCGCCCAAGGATTTATTCGATTTTACCATCTTGCTCACTCTATGATATAAATATAACTTATTGTATAATACAAGCCTATGGTATTTCCCCATACGCAAAATACCGCCGTAAAGATACACAATTTCTCGCAATTCTCAGCAATATTTAACAAATCCTTAAAAAAAATATATAATCATTCGCGATAAGTCCTGTTTTTTCTTCTTCCAGATCGTAAATATTTCATAAGAAATCTCATCCACAGCATTCACGTCATGCGCCGTCGCCTCGGCAATATGGAAGAATGCCGAAACCTGCGTCTCTACACCAATTTCTGCCAGTTGTAAGAGACGAAATGCACATCGGGCAATGGATGAGTCGGGGATGGGTCGGGGATGAGTCGGGGATGGGTCGGGGATGGGTCGGAAAATCCAGACGCATGGCAGACGCAAGCGAGGCACTGCGGCGACTGCATCCAGGACAGGTCGGAGGGGGAGGGATGATGCCGGCAGGCAATCACCTGGTCACTGCCGCCAGTCGTCCCAGTCGTAGCAGGCTTCCGCTTTGCGTTGCCATTTTTCTTCCAGGGCGGGGAAAAGGTCGCGGCGCAGCATCTGCTCCAGGCTGTCCACCGGAATGGCGGAGGCACGGACGGCCTGTGTGGCTTCCGTGTTTTCCATTACAAATGCTATGGCATGGTAGCCGTCGCCGTCGGGTGCCAGCAGGGCTTTGAAGAAACGGTCAGGCACATGCACTTTTGCGCGTCCTATGGTCTTGGGATGCAGACTGTCGAAGATGGGGCCTGTCACCACATACAGCGTGCCATAATGCTCCGCCACCCTGCGGCACATCTGCTCCAGCTGGCGCCAGCAGCCGCTGTTCATCTTGTGCGCCTGAGGGCACACGTTAGTGAAGAAGAAAGTCTCGTAGTAGGCCTGCTTGCTCCACTTCATGTCGGCACGTGGGGCCATGTGCCCCTTGTCGTAGCCGCTGTGGCTATAGTCTTCGCGGCTGGCCTGACGTCCTTTCACCCGAGGGTCGCGACTGAAAGGGTAGTTCTTCCTGAACTGGCCGGCCACATCGCCGCTGGTCATGCGGTATGCCACCCAGTTGGGGCATAGCGTGGTGTGGCTGTAACTGCTCGCGTAGCCGGAATAGACGTAGATATCCTCGTCGGCGGCGTAGGAGGGTATCTCCAGCCCTTTCACGTCGCCAGGTATCCGGCGATCTGCCAAGCTGCCGTAGCGGGCAGAAGCACCTTCGTGAAGGGTGGACGACAGGGGGGCATCTGCTCTGTCTTCTGCTTTGCTGACACCGATTTCGCAGGTTGCTGCGCTGCGGAAGCAGGAAGCAGGAAACAGGGGGACGACGAGCAGCGCCGAAAGGACGAGCGGGAATTTTCGTATAATCATAATGGTTTCTAATGTCTGACGGCCGAAAAGGATGCCTTGGCCGGGTTACATGAACAGGAGTTCTTTTGGCCCTATACGTCCAGCGTTTTGCCGTCCAGCTTTGCGCTTACCAGGTCGTCGCCGCGATATATCAGCTTCAGCGAGAAGAAAGGTTGCCAGGGGTTCATCAACAGGCGCAGGAAGATGCGGTCTCCGGGCCACAGGGTGAGAGCGAAGATGTCTCGCCTGTCCACCCATTGCAGCACCCCTTCGGCGCAGTCGCGCACCATGGTGCCCTTCCATTGGTGGCTGGTGAACAGGTGCATATATTCGCACGGCCACACATCGCTAATGAAGGTGACGATGCCGCGATACCGCCAGCCGATGACGTCCAGCCCCGTCTCCTCCTTCACCTCCCTCAGCATGCACTCGTCGGGACTTTCGTCCTTCTCGCACTTGCCCCCTATGCCTATCCACTTGTTGTGGCTGGCATCGTGGTCTTTCTTCACCCTGTGCAGCATCAGGTAGCGTCCGTCGCGTTCCATATAGCACAGCGTCGTCTGTTTCAGTTTGCATTCCTCCATACTCCAAGAAAAAATTCATCAATCATGCTGCGAACAAAAAAGCCCGCCGAGGATGGGGTCGGCGGGCTTTAAGTTTACTGCCTTGTTGTCGAAACTTATTTGGCTTCGGGGTTGTTGATAATAGCCTTGTGAGTGGCATTCCAACCAGCGGCATTGAGATTCCAGTTGTTCGTGCTGTTCTTGTTCACTTGAACGCGAATCTTTCTTCTCTTCACTTTTTTGTTAGAGTTAATACCCATGATTTTATCCTTTTAATATTCAATTTCTGTTTACTATTTCGCTCTCTGCCAGCATATTAAATAACATCGCCCTTGCAGAAATCGAAATGCAAAGATACATTATTCCTTTGAACTGACAAAATTTTTCTTCTTAAAAGCAGAAAAAACGCTCCTCCCCGCATCCCCCAATGTCCTTGTCTGCTCCTCTCGGGGGGGGGGAACCTTAATATCCCTAAAAGCCCTGCAGCCCTAAAGAAACAATTAGTAAGGTCAAAGAGCCCTATGACTTCTACAAGCCGTCAAATCCCTTCCAGATGCTCTTTGCGGAGCAGGTCGTTGACGGTCTTCACGGGGTTGAAAGTGGCGAGGGGTACTTCCACGAAGATGGTAATCCAGCGTGCCATGCTGCCATTCCACAGACCTGGAAGTTCCTGGCTTTTCAGCGTCACGGCACCTTTGCTCTTCCTGCTGATGAAGCCGGTGGCGGGGTCCACGTAGCTGTGTAGGTTGAAACGACGGCCCTTGAAGTTCTTGGTGGCACACACCAGATCCACAGGGTTGAAGTGCGTGGCGTTCTGAAGGATGGCGTTCTGTTCGGAGTTCTTGGTGTTGATTTGTGCCGTCTCCACTATCTGCAGGCTGCGCACGCCCGTGGTGCTGAGGGTGTAGAAAGGCCCCCCTCCTGGCTCGCCTTGGTTGCGCACCATGCCGCACACGCGCATCGGCCGGTTCAGTGCCTTCTTCAGCCAGCTTTTGCGTTCCTTGGCGGAGAGGGTGCTGAAATCTTCGGGGATGGAGATGCGCAACTGGCGTACGGCAAAGGCGGCGGTTTCGCGCAGCAGTGCTTCGTCGATGCCTTTGGCTTTCAAAGTTTCCTGATACTCGAAGTTTTTGTGCTGCAGCTCCAGCAACAGACCCGCCAGCGCTTCCTTGTATACGGTGGTGGTGTGCTTCATCCAGTCGGGCACCACGTTGTCTATGTTCTTGATGAAGATTACATCGGCCTTCATGTCGTTGAGGTTCTCTATGAGCGCGCCATGTCCGCCGGGACGGAACACTAGACGGCCTTGCTCGTCGCGCAGGGGCTCGTTGTATTCGTCCACGGCGATGGTGTCGGTGTAGTGCTTCTGTTCGCTGAAGGTTACGTTGATAGTAACGCCGTATTTCTTCTCGTAGTCGCGCTTCACCGTCTTCAGCTTCTGCTGGAACAGGTCGCGATGTTCGGGACTCACCGTGAAGTGCAGATACACGTGCCCGTTGCTGTTACGTGCATATTCCGTAGCCTCTGCTATGTGTTCCTCGAAGGGGGTGCGGGGACACAGCACTGCGGTGCCGTCCGTCCCTCGTTCGGTGTAGCGGTGGAATTTCAGCATGCCCTTTGGCTTGGAGCCGTAGCCCATGTACTGGTCCTTGAGCAGGATGTTGATGATGGTGGCGAAGTCGCCGCGGTCCATGCAGTCGCCAAAGTCCAGGCCGTGTGCCGCCATGCACTCTTCTAGCTCTTCAAAGAAGGCGAAAGAGCGTATGTGCTCTATGAACTCCTTGACATCGGGGAAATCCTTGTATACGCTGTAGTCCATGCCATAGTATTTGGCGCTGAACTCGATGAGGGTCTTGAACATGCGCGTGGCAGCACCGCTGGCAGGCACGAACTTCAGTATGCGCTTGCCGTCGCCCAACGTGTGATAGGAGTTTATGCAGCGTTCTATGTCGGCATCGGTAAGTTTGACGATGCCGCCGTTGGCGATAGTGGCGGCACCCAGCAGCTCGGTTTTTGGAAAACCGTTGCGGAAGTTGGCGATCTGCTGTTTCACCTGTTCCATCGAGATTCCCAAAGCATTCATCTGATCCAGGTCGGACAGAGAAAAACGTTCTTTCATAATGAGAGAAAGCCTGATGAATGATATTTTAAGATTTATAGATTAGCACGTATTTCGCGACGACGGCGATATCGCCGTCGTCGCGAAATATTCTTCTATGAACTGTCGTCACACCTCTGCCAACGACACCGCCTGCCTTCCCGGCGAGGAAAATCCTGCGTATAGGTGCCTTATTAATGCAGCGACTCGTGAATGACATCGTGCCCCAGGTACACTGTTGTGAAGACGGTATCGCCCTCCTTGAGGTGTATGTTGCTGTTGCCTTTGCGATACGACACGAACTCGGTGACGGGATAGGCCGGTGTGTCTATGACGATGTATTTCACTGCCACATTGAACAATGCCGGTGCACGAAACATGGTCTCGTAAACGCCGGAGGCATTGGTATAGCCCTCCGAACTTATCATGCTGCTGTCGATGTCTATCTTGACGTAGGCACCGCTGACGGGTACTTCGGTCGTCACTCCCAGGGTGTCGGTCACCTGGTCCCGCACCGACACGCGTACATAGCAGTTCGTATCCTTGTCACAACTGCCAGAAAAGAATGCTGCGGAACCGAACAAAAGCACGGCGACAATAGTCAAAAAAAAATTTTTCTTCATATTTTTAGCGCTATTATGAATATTTTCTGTAATTTTGCATTCCGAAAAAAGCAATTGCAAAAATAGTAAATTTCTTTGATATGAAAATCAAAAAAATCTTTTTTCTTTTCTTTGTGCTGATTTTAGCATCATGCTCTTCCATGAAAAAAACTAACAGTCAAATGGTTAATACAGACCCCACTACCTATGTCCTTATAGAGACCCCCTATGGCAACATGAAGGTGAAACTCTATAACGAGACTCCCAGACACAGGGACAATTTTGTGAAATTGGTGAAAGAAGGTTACTACAACGACCTCCTTTTCCACCGCGTGATTAAAGATTTTATGATCCAAGGCGGCGACCCCAACAGCCGCAACGCCAAACCGGGACAAATGCTGGGCGACGGCGGGCCCGATTACACCATCCCCGCCGAGTTCAACGACACCCTCTTCCACAAGAAGGGAGCCCTGGCGGCTGCCCGCACGGGCGACCAGGTGAACCCCCGCAAAGAGAGCAGCGGGGGACAGTTCTACATCGTACAGGGCACCGTGTACGACAGCACGCAGCTGCAGTACTTCCAGCAGCACTTCGGCAAGAAGTTCACCAGCCAGCAGATAGCAGCCTACACCACCGTCGGCGGCACACCGCATCTGGACGGCGACTACACCGTCTTCGGCGAAGTGGTGGAAGGACTGGACGTGATAGACAAAATAGCAGAGGTGAAATGCGACCGCATGGACCGTCCCATCACTGACGTGGAAATGAAAATCTCCATAGTGCAATAGCCACTGCCAGCCGGCCTACGCGAATATTTTTCACACTGCACAAACACACTATTCAAGGTGACTAAAGAAGAAATTTTAGCTCAGATCGACGCCATCAGGAACGCCCACATCGAGCAATTCAAAAACAAGGCTGCCGAAGTGGAGGAATTCCGCATCCGCTACCTGGGCAAAAAAGGCCTCATAGCACAGTTCTTCGACCAATTCAAAAACGTGCCAGGCGACCAGAGAAAGGAAATAGGCATTGCGCTCAATCAACTGAAAAACGCTGCCGCCAGCAAGGTGGAAGAGTTTCGCTCTTTCTGCGACGACAGCGAGGAATGCAAAGAGCCGCGACGCGACCTCACCCTGCCCACCGACTTCAGCCAGCTGGGCAGCCGTCACGTGCTGAGCGTGGCTATGAACGAGATCGCCGACATCTTCTCGCACATTGGCTTCACCATTGCCGAGGGCGTGGAGATAGAAGACGACTGGCACCTGTTCAGTGCCCTGAACTTCGCACCCGACCACCCCGCCCGCGACATGCAGGACACCTTCTTCGTGGAGAAGCGGGAAGGACGACAGGAAGTGGCCCTGCGCACACATACCTCCTCCGTGCAGGTGCGGGTGATGGAAAACCACAAGCCTCCCATCCGCATCATAGCGCCAGGACGCGTGTTCCGCAACGAAGCCATCTCTGCCCGCGCCCACTGCATCTTCCATCAGGTGGAAGGACTGTATGTGGACAAGCAAGTCTCCTTCGCCGACCTCAAGCAAACGCTGATCTATTTCGCCAAAGAGATGTTCGGCAGCGACACCATGATACGCCTGCGCCCCTCCTACTTTCCCTTCACCGAGCCCAGCGCGGAGATGGACATCAGCTGCAACATCTGCGGCGGCAAAGGCTGCAACATCTGCAAAGGTACCGGCTGGCTGGAGATACTGGGCTGCGGCATGGTGGACCCCAACGTGCTGGAGGCTTGCGGCATCAACAGCAAAGAGTACAGCGGTTTCGCCTTCGGCATGGGCGTGGAACGCATGGCCATGCTGAAATATCAGATTCGTGACCTGCGCCTCTACTTCGAAAACGACCTACGTTTCCTCCGCCAATTCGACGGCATAGTGTAGCCCCTACCCTATACATTAAATAAAATACAGATGAGGGCATAAGGCACAAAAGTACCCCACCATGAGCATCATACGTCTCGAAAATATGCGATTCTATTCGCAACACGGCTGCTTCGACGAAGAGCAGGCCATAGGCACACACTTCAGGGTGGACATGGCACTCACCGTGGACACCACCGCAGCACAGCGTAGCGACCAACTGGAAGACACGGTGAACTACCTCGCCGTATACCGCCAGGTACAGCAGGCCATGGCACAGCCCAGCCACCTGCTGGAACACGTGGCGAACCGCATAGGAGAGACGGTGATGGCGGACTATCCAGCCGTTCAGCACCTCAGCGTCAAAGTCTCCAAACTGAATCCCCCTCTCGGCGGTCAACTGGAAGCCGTCAGCGTGGAACTAAGCAAGGACAGGGCAACGCGCTAGCACCCATCGCCTTTTATCACAATAAAAAATATTTTTCTCGTTTTCTACTCACAATCAAAAAAATATTAGTAATTTTGCAGCCCGTTTCAACCCCACAGAAATAAACAGAAATAAATCATATATTAATCTTATAAAACTAATTACATGGCATTTAAAGGACAAATCGTTATCGATACAGAACACTGCAAAGGCTGTGCTGTCTGCGTGCAGTTCTGCCCAAAACACTGCATTGCACTATCGAAGAATGTGAACGGCAAAGGTTATAACTACCTTGAGACCGTCAACGACGAGTGCATCGGCTGCGCCAGCTGCGCTACCGTGTGCCCCGACGGCGTTATCTCCGTTTACAAAGTCAAATGTTAAACCGCAAAAACGTTAATAAGTAATGGCAAAAGAACTGAAATTAATGAAGGGCAATGAAGCTATTGCCCACGCAATGATTGCCAGCGGTTGCGATGGCTATTTCGGCTATCCTATCACTCCGCAGAGCGAGGTTATGGAAACGCTCATGGTGGAGAAACCCTGGGAACAAACCGGTATGGTGGTGTTGCAGGCCGAGAGCGAACTCGCCAGCATCAACATGGTCTATGGCGGTGCTGCCACAGGCAAGAAAGTAGCCACCAGCTCCTCCTCGCCCGGTATCAGCCTGATGCAGGAAGGTTTCACCTACCTCGCCGGTGCCGAAATCCCTTGCCTGATTGTTGATGTGATGCGCGGCGGCCCTGGCCTAGGCACCATCCAGCCCTCGCAGAGCGACTACTTCCAGATCACCAAGGGCGGTGGTCACGGCGACTATCAGCTCTTCACCTTTGCTCCCGCCAGCGTGCAGGAAATGTACGACTTCGTGTTCGAGGCCTGGGATATTGCTTTCAAATACCGTACTCCCGTAGTCATCCTGGGCGACGGTGCTATTGGTCAATGCATGGAAAAACTCTATGTGCGCGACTATGTTCCCCGCTGGACCGAGGAAGAACGCCGCAAGAATGCTCCTTGGGGCACCTGGGGCAAACCTGCCAACCGCAACCACAACATCATCACCTCTCTTGAACTGGACAGCGGCCGTCAGGAAATCTTCAACCTGAAGCTGCAGGCCAAATACGCCGAGATGAAGAAGAACGACGTGCGTTACGAGGCTCTGAACTGCGACGATGCCGAATACCTCTTCGTGGCCTACGGCTCCAGCAGCCGCATCAGCATGAAGGCTATGCAGATGGCTCGCGAGAAAGGCATCAAGGTCGGCCTGTTCCGCCCCATCACCCTGTTCCCATTCCCCAGCGAACAGCTGGCAAAGATCGCCAAACACACCAAGGGCATCCTCACCGTGGAGATGAGCGCCGGCCAGATGGTGGAAGACGTGAAACTCGCCGTCAACTGCAACGAAAATGTGGAGCACTTCGGACGCTTCGGTGGTATCATTCCTACCCCTGGCGAAGTCCTCGAAGCTCTGGAAACCAAAATCATTAAATAAGGAGACACTGCAACATGGCAAATATGGATATCGTAAAACCTGAGAACCTGGTTTACACCAAAACGAAAGTTATGACCGATGCAGTGA